>URTW01000111.1 GCA_900550815.1 uncultured Collinsella sp. | reverse complement strand
AGGAACGACCTGAGCGTATCCACCGCCAGCCGCACCGCCCTTGATACCAAAAACAGGACCAAGTGAAGGCTCTCTCAGAGCGAGTATAGCTTTCTTGCCTATCTTGTTCATAGCCTCAGCCAATCCAACGGAAATAGTGGTCTTGCCCTCTCCTGCAGGCGTAGGGTTTATAGCGGTAACAAGAATAAGCTTACCATCTGGATCATTTTTAGTTTTAGCATAAAGCGACTCAGAAAGCTTAGCCTTGTAGTGACCATAAGGCTCATATTCATCTTCTGAGATGCCGAGCTTAGCAGCGACCTCCCCAATTTTGAGCATTTTCGCCTGCTTTGCGATTTCGATATCTGACAGCATTTAGATCAAGTCCTTTCGTAAAAATTTTTAGTATATCGGTAAAGACCCATATAAAATATCATACGCTATATATTATATCACATATCCGTGATGATTTCAATATTTCATATGTAAACAAACTATATAAACCAAAACATTTCCGAACATCGCCCCACAAAAAAAAGAGCCGCCCCGCATTCCGCAGGACGGCTCAAAATAACTATAAGAATTATTTCTGAATATCGTTATCGTTAAATGGATCTCCACATTCTGGGCTGAACTTAGGAGGATTTTTCGGATCTTCAGGCTCCCAGCCGCACTTGTCACACTTGTAAAGCGGCGCTGATGCAGGCTTTGGCTTTCCGCACTCAGCGCAGAACTTGCCCTTGTTCACTGCTCCGCATGAGCAAGTCCAGCCGACTGGCTGCTCAGGCGTTGGTGAACCGCAGTTTGCACAGAACTTTCCTGTGTTCTCTGTGCCGCATGAACACTTCCAACTGTCTGCAGACGGCTTTGGCTCAGGCTTAGGCTGTCCGCAGTTAGCACAGAATTTTCCTGTGTTTGTTGTTCCGCAAGCACAAGTCCAGCCGTTCTCAGGTGCAGCCTGTGTTGGTGCAGCCGCTGGTGCTGCCTGCTGTGGAGCTGCCTGTGCAGCCTGCTGATTCATCATGTTCTGCTGCATCTGCTGCTGATACATTGTTGCGTCCATTGGCTGACCCATCATGCCGCCTGCCATGCCCATGCCCATAAAGCCCGCCATCGCGCCGTTGGGGTTGGCGGCTGCCGCGCGCATTGCGTCGCTCTGGGCGCTGGCAATGTTGGCTGCCGCCATAGTGGGATCGCGCATGACCGCGGCTTTCTGCAGGTCCTTGATCATCTGCTCGTCCTCTTGCGAGGCGGCGATGGAGTTGACGCCAAAGCTCACGATCTCGCCGCCGCGCAGGTCACGCCAGTCGGCAGAGAGGACCTCGTTGAGCGCACGGGCGAGCTCGGTGGTGTGGCCGGGGATAGCGCTGTAGCGGATGCCCATCTCCGAGATCTTGGCAAAGGCGGGCTGCAGAGCGGTGAGCAGCTCGGACTTAAGCTGGCTGTCGATCTTGTCGCGCGTATAGCTATCGGTCACGTTGCCGCACACGTTGGTGTAGAACAGCAGCGGGTTGGTGATGCGATACGAATACTCGCCGTTGCAGCGCACGGAGATGTCGACGTCCAGGCCAATGTTGTTATCGACCACGCGGAAGGGCACGGGCGAGGCGGTGCCGTACTTGTTGCCGATGATCTCCTTGGTGTTGATGAAGTAGACGCGCTGGTCCTTGCCCGCGTCGCCGCCAAAGGTAAAGCGGCTGCCGATATTGGCGAAGGTCTCCTTGATGGAATCGCCCAGGTTGCCGCTAAAGACGCTCGGCTCGCTGCCGGTGTCAAAGACGAACTCACCGGGCTCCAGCGCGACTTCGATGATCTTGCCGTTTTGCACCACGAGCATGCCCTGGCCGTCGTTGACGGCGATGACCGAGCCGTTGGAGATGACGTTGTCCTCGCCGCGCGTGTTGGAGCTGCGGCCGCCGGTACGTTTGCTGCCCTTGCAGGCCAAGACGTCAGCAGGCATCGATTCGCAGTAGATAAATTCCTTCCACTGGTCGGCCATGACGCCGCCGGCAGCTCCCAATCCAGCTTTCAAGAGTCCCATGGTGATCTTCCTTTCTCGTCAAAGGCCGGGTGGTATTGGTTGGATTGCTTAGTCGTCCTTGTCGTCTTTCATGACAACGGTGGTCTCGGTGTGGCTGAAGGTGTCGTGCTTCTCGGTCAGGTCGAGCTCGCCACAATACTCATCGGCACAGGTTGCTTCGTTGGCCGTCTTGAGCTGGCCTACCAGCAGCACGTCTCCGATAATCACGATGATCAGCGGCGCGATGATGTTGATGAGGATGCCCTCGATGTCAAAGGTGAGGTAATCCGGATCGAAGGCGTATTCCCCCATAAAGAGAATCTGGGAGAGGATAAATCCGATCATAAAGAACAGCACCGAGGCGATGGCGAGCTTGGGCTTGGAGCAGGGGAGCTCGCCGACCAAGCGGCCGGTCTGGCCGTTCATGGCAAACAGGTAGCTCTTGCCGTTCCACGAGGTGGAGAGCATCCAGACGGGGAACAGGGCGTAGTCGCTGTCTTCCCAGGTGTAGTCGAGCTGTTTGCTTTCGACCGTGGCATCGTCGTATTCGTCGACGACGGTCTCGCGCAGGGCCGAGATTGTGCTTTCTTCCATGCGGCGCTCGGCGCGCGCCTTGCAAGTCTCGCAGTCCTCGTCGTAACGGTTGGCGATGTAGCCGGGCATATATGCGACCGAGAACGGACGCAGTGCGTCGTAGTCAAACGGCTCGATGGCGTCCATGTGGCCGTCGGGCACCTTGGATGATCCGTCGACGGGCACGCGCTTAAACGAGATATTGCCCTTGCGATAGGCATCGTAGTGGTCGGTGGTCGTGACGGTGCGGTCGGATTCCTCGGTCACGGTCTCGTTGGTCGCGTCAAAGTACACTTCGCCGTCAACGCGGGCGCCGTAGAGCCAAAACGGCACGTAGACACCTTGGACCTCGTCGATGTGGTTGCCGGTGACAAAGCTCTTGGGCAGCAAGATCTTGCCCTTGTAGTGCTCCTTGAGTGCGGTCATGACATCGTCGCGTCCGAGTTTAAACGGAATCACCAGGTCGGGCGAGAAGTCGCCAGAGAGCTGGCCGGGCGCCACGGCGGAGTTGCCGCAGTACGGGCAGGTGGTGACGGCGACGGTGCCGTCGGACACGAGTTCGGCGCCGCACGACGAGCAGATGTAGCCGGCGTTTTGGGCGAGCTCCTGCACCGCGTCGTCGGCAGCAGGTTTGGGAGCCGCGGCTACCGCATCGGCTTTGGCATCGGCCTTGTCCTGGCGCTCGCGATAGAGGGCCTCGACTTCTTCGACTTCATAGCGCGAGTCACAGTAGTCGCAGACGAGCTTTTGCTCGGCGCTGGCAAAATGCAGGGGGCCACCGCAGGCAGGGCACTGATAGTTAACGCTCTCGAAGGCCATGATCGGTCCTTTCCGTGCCGGGTGCTATGCGCCGATGGCGCCGCCGCAGTATTCGCAGCGCCCGCTGGCATCGGGAATGGTGGTGGCTCCGCAGAAGGGGCAGGTCACCGCGGTCTTGGGGGCCTTGGCGGCCAAGACGCTGTCGCGCGTCTCCTGGCGCAGCTGCACCAGCGCATCGCGGACTTCGGTTGCCTGGCGCTTGGCCTCGCGATATTCGATGGAGCCGCGCTGATCGATGGTGGAGTCGTTCACGCGCAGGTTGATCTCGGTAAAGTACGGCGTGTTGACGTGAATGGTCAGGTTAAAGTCGTAATCCAGGTCGTAGCGCGGCGGGTTGTAGCTCTCGCGCTCGCCGTCCTTGGTCTCGCGATAGATCTCGGTGCGCTGCTCGTCGATATCCATATCACAGCCGAGTACCTGCGAGAACTCGATGATGTCGGGATTGGCGTCGCGCCAGCGGCTCTGCGAAGTGATGATCAGCAGGCCCGCGTCCTCATCGAGCATAATATTGGTGCGTCCGGCAGAAAGCGTGCGCGTGGGGTTGAACGAAGACAGGCGCTTGGCGTTTGCCTCGCGGTAGGCGAGTTGCTCACGGATATCGTCCGCGGTGCTGGAGCGATAGCCGTGAAAGTAGGGGGAGAGCTTGCCGGCGCACTCTTTGCACAGGTAGCCTTCATTGATTTTTGTCTTACCTAGAAGTCCCAGCTCGGTACCGCAAATCGCGCACTCTTTCTTCTCGAACATCTTGTCAAAGAAGCCCATGGCTGCCTCCCATCAACAGGTAGCGTGTGTCACTTTTGATGATGGGGGAGTGTGCGATTCTTCGCGATACCCAGCCGGCTCAAGGAGTCTCCACAACTGGGACACATGGCCCATTTTTGACTAGTCGTTGGGGACGTTCTTAAACGACTAGTCGCGGGGGACACTCTTCGGCCACTCATTGGGGACGTACTTAAATGAGTGGTAGTTGGAGACACTCCTGGCCGAGCTAGAGATCGCGCGCGTCCCTTCTGGTCCATGCGGCTCAAAATCGCGGCGTGATGTGGACGGCTGGGGTCGAATTGGCAACATTTCGAGCCTGGCTTCGATATTGAGACTGGTTCTTTATTAAAATGGAATTCCAGACAATTGAGCGGCCGGGGGTTAACCATGAGGGGCATGGGAGACACAACCGCATATTTGCGTCGGGGCATTCGGGAGATTATATGCCTGGCGCTGTTCTTCTTCACGTTTTTGGCGTGCGAGTATCTCTTTGATGTGCGCATGGCCGAGTTCGTGCCATCGAGTGAGGTCGTCATCTACGAGAGCATCGTTGTCGGCGCGAGCGTGATTGGCTTTTTCGTGCGCCCATTTCTGTACTATCGCCTTCCCCAGACGATCGATGCGACGAGCGATATTACAGGCGTGCTGTTGGTATCGGCGTTGCTGCTGATGATTACGGCAGTGCGGTTTGAGGTAGTAATTGCCGGCGGTCTGGTGGCGTGCTGCGCCCTGGGTTATTGCGGATCGACCGCCCATGCCAATCTTGCGCGGCGTTTTGCGCAGACGCCCTGCCTGGCGCGCGCCGCCGCACTTTCCTATGCCATGGGCGTTCTGGTACAGGTGATCAACCACATGGTGATGCCGTCGGTATTCCTCAGCAGGCTGTTCTGGTCGTCTGTGCGATCGCGCAGGTGGCGTTGCTCCACGGTGCCCGACGCGCCAAGCTGCGCGACGAGTCCGACCCCAACTTTGAACCCAGTGCTGCCGGGCTTTCGGTAGATGCTCTGGAATATGGCGCCAAGTGGCATGACGATCCCGAGGCAAAGGCGGCATTCCGTCGCGCCGTAGTTCGCCTGACCGTGGCGACGGCGTATCTTTCCAGCGTATTCGCCGCTCTCAACGCGGGCTTCACGACCTTGCATGCTGTCGGAGCCGTCGATTTGGGCGATTGGCCGCGCCTGCTGCTTGTCGTGAGCTCGTTGGTCGCTGGCGCACTATTTGACCTGCACGGCCGCTCGTATATGAATATCGGCATGACATGTGCCGCCATACTGTCCACGCTTTCGTTCTTTGTGCTCATCGTCGACGGCACTGGTGGCAACGAGCTCGCTGCCACGATCATCTTTTATCTGGGCTCGGGCTTCTTTGTGGTGTTCTTTACCACAAAATATGCCGCCGTCTCGCTCTATGCGCGCTGGTCATATTTTTGGCCGTGCATGGGTCGCGTCGTCAACATCGTGTGCTCGATGCTCGTGACGGCGCCGGCGGTGGCGATTATCTCGAGTCAAAACGTGCTGGCTGCGGTCGATGCGGCGCTCGTGATGTTTGTGGGCATTGCGATTACGCTGCTGGGGCAGTTGGGGCAACGAGCCGATGATGCCGTGATGCAGGATGGCCTGCCGCTTGCCACCGACGATCTTGGTGGGGATCTTGCGCCCACATGCTTCGACCCCGAGCCCGTGGAGGCAGCGGAGCTCACGTCCGATGAACGCCTCGATGCTTTCGTCGCCACCTTTGGGCTTACAGAGCGCGAGCGCGATATTCTTGAGGTCTTGGTCGCTTCGGACCAGAGCGTTCAGGACATCGCCACAACGCTCTTCCTTTCGCGCTCCACGCTCTATCGCCACATTTCCTCAATCAACAAGAAGACCGATACCGCCTCGCGTGTGGCCCTTATCAACTTCTTCTGGTCCTGGACGCCCAAGGACTAGCTAATCTCCCAATAAGTCGCGGTGGAATAGTCCCTAAATTAAAGTCACGGGGCTTTAAACAGGAACTATTCCACCGCAATTGCTGAGGGGATAGATTGCGGCGGCGACAGAGGCAACGGCAGCGGCAGAGGCGTCGGCAGCTGTGGTAGCGGTAACGGCAGCTGGCAGGGTGTTTTCCGTCTACTTGCTACAGCAGCTCGCCGTGGCGTGCAATGTAGCGGCGCTTTGCCAGCTGGGTGAGCGCGATGTAGGCGGTGACGATGCCGGCGAGCAGCGCGAAAAAGCTTGCGGGCAGCGCCATGAGGCCCAGCGCATCGGCGATGGGGCTTGCCGGCAGCCAGGTGACGAGCGCCAGGCCCAGCACGGTAAGAACGTACAATGAGGGCGCGGCGTGGTCGCGCGGGCTCGGCAGATGCGGGGAGCGCAGCATGTGGACCACGAGTGTCTGCGACCACATGGACTCGACAAACCAGCCGCTCTGGAAGAGCGCAGCAAAGGTCGCCATACCCGCGACGTCGCCCGCGGCGGCAAGCTCGGACCAGCTTGCGTCCACGGCGGCGGGGCACGCGACAAAGAAGAGCGCCGCGCAGGTCACGAACTCAAACCGCGAGCACACGGGGCCCACCTCGAGCATAACGCCCTTG
>URTW01000110.1 GCA_900550815.1 uncultured Collinsella sp. | reverse complement strand
GCTCCAGGAGAAGATTGACGAGCTCAAAGCCGCCGTCGAAAAGACCGAGCAGCAGCAGAAGAAGCTGGGCGACCTGAACGATCAGTTCGATCAAGCCAACAAGAGTGTCGAGGATAAGACCCAGGCGCTCAAGGACGCCAAGGCAAAGCAGGATGAGGCCAAGAAGGCCCTCGACGATGCCCAGGCCAAGCTCGAGGCCATGGGTATGGACGAGTACGAGGCCGCCAAGAAGGCCGTCGAGGACGCGCAGGCAAAGCTCGATGACGCCAATAAGGCCGTTGCTACTGCACAGGCCAATCTGGACCAGGCCAAGGCCGCCGAGGCCAGTGCTCAGCAGGAAAAGCAGAATACCGAGGCAGCTTTGACGACTGCCCAGGCCAAGAAGCAGGAGACTGCCGCTGCTCTCGCAGCCGCAACCACCGCGCGCGATAACGCCCAGCAGAAGTTCAACCAGGCGCAGGCCGCACTCGGTGCCGCCGTCTCGGGTACGGGCGTCGACCTGAGCGCGCTCGAGGCCGCCGAGAAGGCCGCCGCTGGTGAGCTTAAGACCGCGCAGGCGGAGCTCAATGCCGCGACGGATGCCGACGCTACCGCCCAGGCGAACCTGCAGGCGGCCCAGAATACCGCCACCGCCGCGCAGGAGAAGGCCAACGCCGCCAACGCTGCCGTGGCATCTGCCCAGTCTGCATACGATGCGGCAAACAAGGAGTACAAGGACGCGGCCAGTAAGCGTGACACCGCGAAGTCGGCATACGAGCAGGCCCAGCAGACCGAGGCAGACAAGAAGGCAGAGTACGACCGACTCGTCGAGGTCCGCCAGCAGAAGCGTGCTGAATACGATGCAATTTGCGCCGAAGTTACATCGGCAAAGAGCGCTTATGATGCCGCGAGCACTGAAGTCGACAAGCTTAACCAGCAGATTGCCGACCTCAAGTCGAATATGACCGTAGACCAGAATGTCATCAGCCAGGGTATGTTCGGCTTCATGAACTACATCATCGGCGGCAGCCAGTTCACAGCCACGCAGAAAAAGAACGCCCAGGAAGCCGTATCGATGCTGACCGGTGCCGCTGACAAGGCCGAATGGTATGACCAGTACGTCGATCAGGACATGTCTCGCGACACCAACCCGCTTTCCTTGGAGCAGATGCGCAACGCCCTGACCTACCTTGATACACAGAACAACCTCCGCAAGGCGAACGGTCAGTCGGCGCTCAGCGTCAGCCTCCGCATGACTGTGGCAGCCGCCCTCAATACATCATATTCATCGAACATCTGGGGACACTCGAACTGCTACTTCGACAACGGCGAAAATCTTGCCGGCGGAGGCGGCGCATATACCGGCGGCGAGACCGAGGATACCCTAGGCTGGCCATACACCGGACTCTATACTCAGGAAAAGAAGATTTTCGATAAGTATGTAGAGCAGTATGGCGACGAACTCGGCAAATACCGATATGAGTCCTATTACATCTATCAGAACTACAATAGCATCTACCAAGAGTGCGGGCACTATCTCAACATCGTCGATTCCGCTACGGAAGCTATCGGCATCGCGACCGGTAGCGGTAAGAACACCGATTCCGAGGTAACCATCTTCGATTACAGCGATGATGACACTCAGGCTGATTTCACTGTCTCCGAGTTCAAGAAGCTCGTCAACGACTACATCGCTTCCGCCTACAATGCAGGCGGCACGCAGGAGCAGAAGGAGCAGCTGAAGCAGCTGCAGAATAAGCTGGCAGAGGCGCAGAAGAATTACGGTTCAACCAGCAATGCCTACTACGCTGCCGTCAATAAAAAGGATTCCGCACGCGACGCCTATACCGCGGCCGACACGAACGTGAACACCGCCAAGGGCGAGTACGAGAAGGCTAAGTCCGGCACCGCCGCCGCGAAGACGGCATACGACGCCGCTGAAGCCAAACTCAAGGGTATCGACGTCAAGACGCCCAAGACCAAGCTCGACGCCGCCAAGAGCGAGGCCGCTACTGCCCAGGCAGCTCTCGATAAGGCAAACGCCACGCTTGCTGACGGCAAGACGAAGGCAGCCGATGCCGCTGCTCACAAGGCGAAGGCTCGCAGCGCCCGCGATGCTGCCAAGGTAAAGTCCGACCAGGCCAGCGAGGCGTATGACAACGCCACGGCTTCGGTCAAGGACCTTACCGCCAAGCGCGATGCCGCCAAGACGGATCTTGCGAACAAACAGGGCACGCTTAACGATGCCAAGAAGGCCGACGACACTGCCCAGGCTGGCGTTGACAAGGCTCAGGCCGCAGATGTGCACGCCGCGACCGCTCTTTCGGACGCCAAGCAGGCAGTTGCCGCCAAGACGCAGGCTGTGTCCGACGCGCAGGCCAAGGCCAAGGCTGCCGAGGGCGAACTGGCCACCGCAAACAAGGCCTTCGAGCGCTTCGCTGGAGCCCAGAAAGCGGTCGACGACGCCAAGGTCGCCTATGACGCCGCCGTCGCCGGCGTCGCCGATGCCCAGAAGCAGCTCGAGGCCGCCAACGAAGCCGTCGTCGATGCGAACTTCGAGATCGTCAAGGCCAAGGCCGAGCTTGCCAGCGACGAGGCGCTCAAGGCCGATCTTGAAGCTGTCGACCACAAGGCATCCCTTGCCGCGGGCACGACGGGCAACGAGAAGCTGGTCAAGCTGAATGCTGCCTACGCTCGCTATATGGCTGCCGTCGATGCCGCCGCTGGTCTCAAGGCTGCCCTGAGCGATGCCGATGCCAAGCTGTCCGATGCCAACGGCGCCTATGCCGCTGCACTGGCCGAGCTCGGAGATGCCAAGGATGCCTTGGCTGCCGCTCAGGCCGAGTACGACAAGTATCATCCCAAGGCCGAGCCGCAGGCCAAGCCCCAGGTTACGCAGACCGCTGCAAAGGCCCCCGTTGCCAAGAAACAGGCTGCGCCTGCCGCGCTCGCCCAGACCGGTGATGACTCCGCTCTTGCGGGCGAGGTGTTCGTCATCGGCGGTATCACCCTTGTGGCCGCGGGCGTGACGCTGGGCGATCGTCGTCGCAAGCACATGTAGCGATCCGGGCGTAGATTCTGCAACGAACTTCGTTTCATAGCAGGAACGCTTCGATAGCTTAACCGATAAGGCCGGCGCGCTGTTAAACGCAGCGCGCCGGCCTTTCTTTGCGTTGGTATCAAAAAGCCCGGTCGGTAGCCGCAAAAGCTACCGACCGGGCAAATCGTAGGCAATATGGTTGCTGTCGAGCAGCTGCTCAGCTTAGCCCAGCAGGCTCAAGCCAACAGAGACAAACGCCAGGATAACGCCGACGATGGACTCGCCGCCGAGCAGGCCGCTGGCGACAACCAGGCCCTGCTCCTGGAAGGCGGCGTCCTTGGCGGCCTTTTCCTCGTCCGAAAGACCGGCCTCGGCGTCGCGGTGAGCGGCCCACTTGTCGTAGGCGAGCTTAACGCAGGAGCCCAGGAAAGCCGTGAGCGACATATAGAACGGCAGGTACACGCCCAGGCCGATCATCATGGCCGGAATGCCGAGCTAGTACATGACGTTTCCGGCGATAAAGCCGCCTGCGAACCACGGCACGCTCGGGATGCCCGAGACCATGGTGGCGACCACGCTTGCCTGCGCGGCAACGAAGCTCTTGTCGGGGCCAAAGGCATCCGGACCATAGGCAGTGACGAGCGCGACCATGACGGCGGCAGCGACCAGGGCGCCCACGATGCCGCCGATGGCCTGGCCGATCCACTGCGCACGCGGGTTGGTGCCCAGCACGGCGCCGGCCTTAAAGTCGTTCATGACGTCGCCCGCAAGGCCGCACGCCACGGCCACGATGCCGGCGATGAAGAACAGCTTGACCTGCGCGAGCTGCGCGAAGGCAGCCACGATGAGCATGACGATGAGGCCAAAGATCTCCATGGGGTCGATGCCCGTCTGGCCGCAGCTCTGTGCGCTCATGATGGTGGTGACAAAGGTGAACAGCGTCACGATGACGGCAGGCACGGGGCCAAGATCGAGTGCGATGGCGACGATCACGGCGATGGCGGCGGCGCCCAGGCCGATGATGCCGGCGTCGAGCTTAAGGGAGCCTGAGATGAGCGACTGTTCGTCGGTGTCGGTGGAGCTGTCGGCGGCAAGACCGCGGACGATGCCGGCGACCTGCGGCAGGATGTCCTTGAGGACGACGGCGACGCCAAAGCCCATCATAAGGCCCATGCCTAAGGACTTGACGATGCCTTGTGCGGTCATAACGTCGAACAGGCCAGCAGCAGTGCCGCCCACGATGATGCCAAAGTTGCCCAGCAGGGCGCCGGCAAACCAGAAAGCGACGGGGGCGAAGCCCACGAGGAAACCGATGGACAGCAACATGGGCGAGTTGTAGATGGCAAAGGTCACGCCGGGGATGTTGAGCGTGCACAGCATACTGGGCACCACGCCTAGGGCGTCGCGCAGCACGCTGTAGATGCCGGCGAGGCCCATGGAGCCGAAGAGCTGCTTGCCGGTCTTGCCGCCGGCCTCGGTCGCGCGCAGAGTCTGAGCTGCGGCGTTGCCGGTGGGGAACTCAAGCGCGGCATCCACGATAAAGTGACGGTGGATAAGCGCCGTGGCCAGCAAGCCCAGGATGGTGCCGGCGAGCGCCACGATAAACATGTCGAGCCAGCTGATCTGGTCGGCATAGCCCAGCATCCAGGCGCCCGGGATGGTAAACGCCAAGCCGCCGGCGACCATGGCGCCCGCGGACATGATGGTGTGGGTGACGTTGGCCTCGTTGAGGCTGGCATTGCCCATGAGCTTAAGGAAGAACAGCGAGATGACGGCAGCGAAGACGATCGGCCAGGGGAGAGCGCCCATCTTGAGGGCGGTGTAGGCCGAGCTTGCCGTGATGATCACGCAGCCAAGGACGCCGATGACGACGCCGCGCAGCGTGAGTTGCCCGCGCATCGAAGCGCGGTTCGAGGGATTGCTCATATAAAACTCCTTTGCGTATATCCGCTTCCCCCGGGAGCGCCGCTACGGATACGGCGCGGGAAGTCGGGTTACCAAGGGCCGCCGCGTGAGCTCGCGCGCGACCGCGCACCAGTATAGCCGTAAGCTAGTCATTTTGGGATGACTGGTTTAGGTAGGCGATATACTGCTGGGCAGACGAAAGGAGCGCCGACGATGCTTAATGGGTGCGCATATATATTGACGGTCGACGTGGGTAACACGTTCATTCGCTTTGGTCTGTTTGCCGAGGATTCGGCCGCGGCGCAGGAATGCCCGCTTGCGACGTGCGAGATCACGACGCCGTCGAGCATTACAGCCGACGAAGCGCGCATGAGGCTCGCGCAGGTCATGGGCGCGCTGGCGGCCGATGCGGGCATGCCCGGCGCGCTCGTTCCCGCGGCCGCAGTGCTGAGCTGCGTGGTGCCGGCGCTCGAGCGCCCGTGGAAGGTGGCGCTTTCCCGTACCTGCACGGGACGCGTGCTCACGGTGGGACCGGGACTTAAGACTGGCATGCCCGTCCACTACGACGACCCCGCCGAGATCGGCCCCGACCGCATCGCCGATGCCGTGGCGGCTCGTGCCGTCTACGGCTCTCCGTGCATTGTGATCGACCTGGGCACTACGACCAATATCGAGGTCATCGATACGCACGGAACCTTTGTCGGCGGCGTCATCGCGCCGGGCCTGGCACTTGGCGCCCGCTCGCTTTCGGCCGCTGCGGCGCGCCTGCCGCAGGTCGAGCCCTCGGCACCGGCGCGCGTCATCGGTCGCAACACGCGCGAGGCCATGCGCTCGGGCGTGGTTCTGGGCGAGGTGGCCCGCATCGACGGCATGCTCGACATGGTGCTCGCCGAGATGCGCGCGACCAAGGCCGCGGGGGAGGGCGATGTGCCCATCGTCATTACCGGCGACGATGCCGAGGCGCTTGCGGCGTTGGTTGGCCATAGCCTGACGGTCGACGATGCGCTGACGTTGCGAGGACTGGCCGAGCTGTACCGCATCAACCAAAAGCCTCGCCGCGCATAAAGCCGAGGACATCGGCGGGGGAGGAACCGGTGCCCATCGTGATGACCGGCGACGCCGCACGCGAGATGGCGGGTCTGCTACGCCATGGCCTTGTTCCTGACGACACGCTCACCCTCCGCGGTCTGGCGGAGCTCTACCGCGTGAATACGCAACGGCGTAAAGTGTAGCGTTGTTGATATTTCGATTGTTTATTTATTTGCAACTGAGTTAAGAGGTGGGGGCAACATGCAAGTTGCCCCTATTCTAAGTCGATTTGTTTCATTGTGATTAATAAGGTATTTGGGGCGGATCAACGCGCTCTTTGCCTTATCGAATCATTGTTAGGAATCGTTGATACTCGCTGTTTCTAGCAATAATCTGAGTATTAGATGCGGCATATGCTGCGTCTAGTTGAATCGAATAAGCGGAATTTGAAAGACTGTTAACCGCTTGACTCATATTTTGGATTGTTTTGTCCGAGGCTTCAACGGCTTCGTAAACGAGTCGTTGTTGAGAGCTGATCTCGTCTAACTTATCGATGACAATATCTAGCTTATCGATAATGGTTCCTAATTTACGTTCCATTTCGAAGATGTTATAAGCTTCACCGAGCGTCGAACATCTGCCTGCTTCGAAATATTCGCTAATTGACGCCATGGGGATAAGAGAACGATATTTTGGATAGATCAAACCAACGCTATAGAAATCGTGAGGCTTCGGTAGTTTGTGTGACAAGGGGCTAGCCTAGGCAGCAACGCTCTTCGCTCCCTTCACGCCCTTCTTCCTC
>URTW01000109.1 GCA_900550815.1 uncultured Collinsella sp. | reverse complement strand
TCCCTGACTCTTTCCGCGCCGGCAAAGATTAACCTCTACCTGGGGGTTCATACCGAGCGCGATGACCGCGGCTACCACAGGGTCGATTCCCTGATGGCAGCCGTCGGTCTTTCCGATACCGTGACGGTCACGCCGGCGCAGGCGCTGACTGTCCAGACGGTTCCGGCATCAGATTTTCCCATGCAAAAGAATACGGCGTATCGTGCGGCCGCTGCTATGGCCGAGCATTATGGTCGCGAAGCCAATGTCTGCATCACGATCGAGAAGCGCATCCCGTTGTGTGCCGGCCTGGGCGGTCCTTCGACGGATGCCGCGGCGGTCATTGTCGCCTTGGCAGAGAGTTGGGGCATCGACCGTGCCGATTCCGCGCTGGACAACATCGCGCGCGGCATTGGCGCTGACGTTCCCTTCTTTTTGCATGCCAGCCCTGCATTTTACGTGGGTGGGGGAGACGTGCTGGCAACCGAGTACCCCGCACTACCCGCGACACCCGTCGTGCTGGTCAAGCCGCGCGAGGCAAGCGTTTCATCAATTGTAGCCTATCGACGTTTTGACGAGACCCCTGCGCCTGCGGACAAGCCCGGAGCGATCGCATCTGCCCTTCACTCGGGAGATGCAGAGGTGGCCTACGCGCTCGTCCACAACAACCTGGGTGTCATTTCCGCGCAGATGGAGCCGCGGATTCAAACGGTGCTCGACTGGCTTCGTTCGCAGAACGGTACCGTTGCCGTAAACGTGTGCGGTTCGGGTGCCTGCTCGTTTGCTCTCTGCGATAGCGCCGCCACGGCAGTCAATCTTGCGGCAGCCGCTCAACAAAACGGCTGGTGGGCTTATGCAACGGAGCTCGTTTCCGACACGGTTCGCATTGAAGCGCCAAAGAAGTAAAAATTTCTCTGGCACACGACGGAAATCTTTGTTACTATAGTCGAGCTAACGGGTTGTGGCTCAGTTTGGTAGAGCACTGCGTTCGGGACGCAGGGGGCGCTGGTTCAAATCCAGTCAACCCGACCAGAGCATGAGGAGGGACCGCTTCTTGCGGTCCCTTTTTTTAGCTATTGTTGTGATACCGCGATACCCGCGGTATACTCATTCGAGCTTGTCTCGCTGTATTGTGGAGGTCTACATGTTTGGACTGAGGGCTCCTGAGCTCATCATTATTCTCGTTGTTGTCCTGATTATCTTTGGGCCTAAGAACCTGCCGAAGCTCGGTAAGTCCCTCGGCTCTACCGTCAAGAATATCCGCGAGGGTATGGAGGGCGACGATAAGGCCGAGACCAAGCAGGCCGAGGAGGTCGTGGTCGAGCAGTCCGAGGAGGACAAGGAGATCGCTGAGCTCGAGGCCAAGCTCGCTGCTGCCAAGAAGAAGCAGGCAGAGGACAGCGACGCGGACGCAGAGTAGTCCCATCCCTTTGGGGTGAGCACCTGACCGGCTTGCCCGCAGGCTAGCCGGTCTTTTTCGTTTTGTTGACAGTTGATTGTTTGATCAGAGTTGGGGAGATATCCGTATGGACGCAAGCCAGATCGTACTGACCGCTGAGGGCCGCCAGAAGCTCGTCGAGGAGCTCGCTTGGCGTGAGGGCGATTACGCCAAGGAGATCGTCGAGGACATCAAGGAAGCCCGCGCGTTCGGCGACCTTTCGGAGAACTCCGAGTACGATGCCGCTAAGGACAAGCAGGCCCAGAACGCCGCTCGTATTGCCGAGATCCAGGCCATCCTCGCCATCGCTCAGGTTGCTGCCACCACGGGCGATCTGACCGTCTCCATCGGTTCCACCGTTTCGCAGATTGATCCCAACGGTGAGGTCATGGAAGTCACGCTCGTCGGTACCACCGAGACCAACTCGCTCGAGCACAAGATTTCCAACGAGTCTCCGGTCGGTCACGCCATCATCGGTCACGGCGAGGGCGACTCCGTCGAGGTCGTTACGCCTTCCGGCAAGACTCGCGTCTACACCATCGCCAAGATCGCACGCTAGACCACGGTCCCGCGTAAAGGTATGTTTTCGCTCCCTGGGACCGAATCCTGGGGAGCGTTTTAGTTTGAGGAGCTAACTTATGGCAGAGAACCAGAACGCCGCCGATCAGGCATCGACGCTCAACGACGAGCGCGCCACCCGCCTGGCCAAGCGCGCCGCCCTGTTCGAGGCGGGCCAGAACCCCTATCCTGAGCACTCTGAGCTTGAGGACTACGTCGCCGATATCGAGACTAAGTACGCCGATCTTGCCGATGGTGAGGACACCGAGGATGTCGTGAAGATCGCCGGCCGTGTGGTCGCCAAGCGCGGTCAGGGCAAGATCATGTTCATCGTCGTGCGCGATGCGACTGCCGAGATTCAGCTGTTCTGCCGCATCAACGACATGGACGAGGCTGCCTGGAGTACGCGCAAGGCCCTCGACCTGGGCGACATCCTGGGCGTGGCCGGCGTGGTCGTGCGCACCCAGCGCGGTCAGCTATCCGTTGCCCCTAAGAGCGCGACCCTGCTTTCCAAGGCCGTTCGTCCGCTGCCCGAGAAGTTCCACGGTCTTTCCGACAAGGAGACCCGCTATCGCCAGCGCTATGTCGACCTGATCGCCAACGACGACGTTCGCGAGACCTTCCGTAAGCGTTCGCAGATTCTCTCCACCTTCCGTCGCTTTATGGAGTCCGACGGCTACATGGAGGTCGAGACCCCCATCCTGCAGACCATCCAGGGCGGCGCTACTGCCAAGCCGTTCATCACTCACTTCAACGCGCTCGATCAGGAGTGCTACCTGCGTATTGCCACCGAGCTGCACCTCAAGCGCTGCATCGTCGGTGGTTTTGAGCGCGTGTTCGAGATCGGCCGCATCTTCCGTAACGAGGGCATGGACCTTACCCACAACCCCGAGTTCACCACGATGGAGGCCTACCGTGCCTTCTCCGACCTCGAGGGCATGAAGGCGCTCGCCCAGGGTGTCATTAAGGCAGCTAACAAGGCCATCGGCAACCCCGAGGTCATCGAGTACCAGGGCCAGACCATCGACCTTTCTGGTGAGTGGGCCAGCCGTCCCATGACCGACATCGTTTCCGACGTGCTCGGCAAGCAGGTCACCATCGACACGCCGGTCGAGGAGCTTGCTGCCGCCGCGCGCGAGAAGGGCCTGGAGATCAAGCCCGAGTGGACTGCTGGCAAGATCATCGCCGAGATTTACGATGAACTGGGTGAGGACACCATCGTCAACCCCACGTTCGTGTGCGATTACCCCATCGAGGTCAGCCCGCTTGCCAAGCGTTTTGAGGACGACCCGCGTTTGACCCACCGCTTTGAGCTGGTCATCGCCGGCCACGAGTACGCCAACGCATTCTCCGAGCTCAACGACCCGGTCGACCAGGCCGAGCGCTTTGCCGCCCAGATGGCCGAGAAGGCCGGCGGCGACGACGAGGCCATGGAGTATGACGAGGACTACGTGCGCGCCCTCGAGTACGGTATGCCTCCCGCGGGCGGCATTGGCATTGGTATCGACCGCGTGGTCATGCTGCTCACCAACCAGGCTTCCATCCGCGATGTCCTGCTGTTCCCGCACATGAAGCCCGAGAAGGGTTTCCAGTCCGGTGCCGCTGCCGCCAAGGCTGCCGAGGCCGGCAACGCCGCGAGCCCGTTCGTTAAGTCGCTTAAGCCCACGCTCGATTACTCCAAGATCGCCGTTGAGCCGCTGTTTGAGGAGTTCGTCGACTTTGATACCTTCTCCAAGAGCGATTTCCGCGCTGTGAAGGTCAAGGCATGCGAGGCCGTCAAGAAGTCCAAGAAGCTGCTGAACTTTACGCTCGACGACGGTACCGGTACCGAACGCACCATCCTCTCCGGTATTCACGCTTATTACGAGCCCGAGGACCTGGTCGGCAAGACCTTGCTCGCCATCACCAACCTGCCTCCGCGCAAGATGATGGGTATTCCCAGCTGCGGCATGCTCATCAGCGCTATCCACGAGGAGGATGGTGAGGAGCGTCTCAACCTGATCCAGCTCGACGCCTCCATCCCCGCCGGCGCAAAGATGTACTAACTAGTTACGCGGTTCTACGAACCGCGTAACGGCTCGACGCTGCGCGGGCCGCATTTGGACAATCTGACGTTCAACTTCAAGGGCGCGACCTAGGTGGTTACGCGGGTTTACCAACCCGCGTAACCAGTTGACGCTGCGCGCCGCCCAGGGCGACAATTTGTCATTCAAAAGGCAAGGCATGACCAGAAGGTCTATGCCTTGCCTTTTTCATGCCAACTTGTACGTCCTGGACGTCGCTCGCTGACTTATGCTCAACCTGCGACGTTCCCCTTGTTGGTACAGGGGAAGTGCGTTGGGGAGGGTCTGCTCCGTTATAATCGCCTAGAACATTAAATGGAAACGGGACGGGAGCCATATATGCGCCAGGGTTTCGACAACGCGAAGTATATCGAGCTGCAGGCTGCTCACATTAAGGAGCGCATCTCGCAGTTTGGCGGCAAGCTCTATTTGGAGTTTGGCGGTAAGCTATTCGATGACTATCATGCGAGCCGCGTGCTACCGGGTTTTGAACCGGACAGCAAGTTCCGCATGCTCAAGAGCATCGCCGACGATGTCGAGGTTATCATCGCGATCAACGCGAACCACATCGAGAAAAACAAGGCTCGTGGTGACCTGGGCATTACCTATGACGAGGATGTGCTGCGCCTGGTTGACCTGTTCCGCGGCAACGGCTTTGCCGTCGCGGCTGTGGTCATCACCCAGTACGCTGGCCAGCCTGCTGCTGATGTGTTCCGCAACCGCCTGAACGCGCTCGGTATTCCCGCCAAGCTGCACTATCCCATCGAGGGGTATCCGCACGATGTCGATCTGATCGTGTCCGACGATGGCTACGGCAAGAACGAGTTTGTCGAGACCACGCGTCCGCTCGTCGTGGTCACCGCTCCCGGCCCCGGCTCAGGCAAGCTCGCCACTTGCCTCTCGCAGCTCTATCACGAGCACAAGCACGGCACCGCCGCCGGCTACGCCAAGTTCGAGACTTTCCCGGTCTGGAATCTGCCCCTCACGCATCCGGTCAACATCGCCTATGAGGCAGCAACGGCCGATCTCGACGATGCCAATATCATCGACTCCTTCCACTTGGAGGCCTACAACAAGACCACGGTCAACTACAACCGCGACGTCGAGGCCTTCCCGGTGGTCCGTGCTCTGATGGAAAAGATCCTGGGCAAGAGCCCCTATCAGAGTCCTACGGACATGGGCGTCAATATGGTCGGCTTTGCCATCACCGATGACGATGCCTGCCGCGACGCTTCCAAGATGGAGATCGTCCGCCGCTACTTTACCGCGATCGAAAATGTGCGCCGTACCGGCGTGGGCGATGAGCAAGTCGACCGTCTCAAGATTATTATGAAGAAAGCCGGCATCGATAAGAACTACTCACCGGCGCGCTCGGCGGCCCTCACCAGGGAGCAGCTGACGGGTGGTCCCGTGGGTGCCATGGTCATGCCCGATGGCTCCGTGGTGACCGGTAAGACCTCCACGCGCCTGGGCGCCGCAAGTTCGCTCATTATGAACGCCCTCAAGCATGTCTCGGGCGTCGACCTTGAGCTCGAGGTCATTAGCGATGAGGCGATCGAGCCCATCAGCAAGCTCAAGACGCATTTCCTGGGCAGCAAAAACCCTCGCCTCCACACCGACGAGACGCTTATGGCGCTGTCGATCACCTCGGCCACGAGTGAGACGGCCGCTCGCGTCCTTTCGGGCCTGGAGCAGCTGCGCGGTTGCGATGCCTTCTTTAGCGTGATTATCTCGCCGACGGATGAGACGGTACTGCGCAAACTGGGTATCAACGTGTGCTGCGAGCCCAAGTTTGAGCGCCGCGGTTTCTTCCACCGCTAAGTTTGAAGCACCGCGGTAATTGCATTGCATTTTGGCCGTATCGGGTTGGCGCCCGGTACGGCTTTTTGATCAATAAAGCGCCTATTTCGGCGAAAAATAGCCGTTTACCTGCCTAGAAACAATTTGAGCGGTATACAATAACCGTAACTGTTTCATCCTTAGCGGGATGCCGCATGATGGATATTACCTGCCATCGTGAGGTGTGTCGGTCGCGCACGGCGCGTTAGATGCTCGTGCTCGGTTTGAGGAGGCTGCTATGGCGGGCAAGGGTCGTGCGAGTGTCAACGATATGAAGCGTGTTGAGGTGCTGGTGTTGATGGAAATCGACCAGCAAACCGAAGACAATGGCGGGCCGTATGGTTTCTCGCGCAAAACGCTTGCCGAGCGCGTGGGGGTTTCGCCGTATCGTGCCCGCGCCGCAATCGATCGCTTGGATTCCGAAGGCATGATTGATGTCGTCTCGCGTTATAGCGACGACGGCGGTCAGCTTGCAAATGGCATTTGCCTCACCGAACGTGGCGAGTGGTATCTTGAGGGCGTCCGTACCGGCATGCTCGTTCAAGAAATGCTTGAGGACGAGGTTGCTGATCGATAGCAGCATGTAACCCTTGCCATAGCGACGCCGCCTGGGAAACCGGGCGACGTTTTGTTTCAAGATTGAGAAATGCAATCGCACGCGAGAAAAATTGCGAACGGTCCGCGGCGCGAGTATTACAATGAAGACCCGTAAGATGTGGATAAACAACTTCTACGGGAAGCGCAGGTAACTCAATATGACCAAGCATGTGTTCGTAACCGGTGGCGTGGTGTCGTCCCTGGGCATGGGTATCACCGCGGCCTCGCTGGGCCGTCTGCTCAAGTCGCGTGGCTACAAAGTAACGATGCAGAAGGCCGACCCGTAGCTGAACGGCGACCCCGGGACCATGA
>URTW01000108.1 GCA_900550815.1 uncultured Collinsella sp. | reverse complement strand
CCAGCTCTGCCGGCGTGCGCCGCTGCGCGGCTTGCCCGCGTGCGCCTCGGCGGGGTTGGGCTGAGGGATTTTGTTGATACTCGGCCTTTGGCTCTTAAAATCGGGAGATGCGGTTTTACATCCCCCGTTTTTGTTGCGGTTAGTCTAGGGCAATAAATTTGGTGCTTAGGATCTTGCCGTCTTTGACGAGCATTCTGGCCATGGTGGGGCCTCGGGTGCCTCTGGGGTAGCTGGCGCTGCCCGGGTTGAGGACTAAGCAACGGCCCACTTGGGCTTCTTTGGTTACGTGGGTATGACCGTTGATGGCTACGTCTACGGATCCCACCGGAAGGTCTTCGCGGTAGTGAGCTACGGCGAATTTGAGGCCTTCGTAGGTAAAGAGCGCAAGACGGTCTACATCGGGGCCGTAGTCGCGGTAGTAATCGTTGTTGCCCAGTACGGCCCGCACGGGGGCGATGGTGCATAGGTGCTCGTAGTCCATCTCCGACGTGAGGTCGCCGGCGTGGATGATCAGGTCTGCGCCCTCAAGCTCGTCCAAGAGCGCAGGCGATAAATAGCCGTGGGTGTCCGAGATGATGTCGATGCGCTTGGCGCTTGCACTGTTCATGGGATCCCTTCCGCAAAAAACGATTCGGCAGATACATACAAAAAAGGCCCCACGGCTCCGCAGACGATGGGTCTACAGGGCTGCGGGGCCAGTGTGCTAGAGACTCAGAGCCTTCTTGAGCGGCACGACGCGGCGGCGCGAAACCGGCACGCGTTCGTCGACGCCCGTAATGCCCAGCTGGATGGCGCCCGAGGGCACCGTCTCGACGTCCGTGACGCACGCCAAGTTGACGATATAGCGGCGGTGAACACGGAAGAAGCCAAAGTCGCAGAGCTTGGCCTCAAACTGCGCCAGCGAGGTCGTCGACAAAAAGCGATCATCGACGGTATAGATGCAGGAGTAATCGTCCTTGGCCATGATAAAGCGAATGTCGTCCACGGGAATGAGCACCTTGCGGCCGCCCTTTTCCACCGGGATACGCTCGATGGTCACCTTGCTGTCCGTAACCGGCTTGGCGCGTTGCATGACCTTCTCGATCGCGCGATCCAAGCGAGCTTCCTCGACCGGCTTCATCAGATAATCGACGGCATCCACGTCGAATGCCTCGACCGCATGGTCGCTATACGCAGTCACAAACACGATCGCCGGCGGATTTTTGAGCTTATGCAGCGCCTCGGCAAGTTGCAGGCCCGAGGCACCGGGCATCGAGATATCGAGAAACACGACATCCACGCGACTTTCCATAAGCATCTCGATGGCGGAGCGGACGCTCGACGCCTCCGTGATCGTGCCGATCTTGCCCGTTTGCTCGAGCAGGAAGCGAAGCTCCGAGCGAGCCGGCGCCTCATCATCCACAATCATCGCACGCAGCATAGGGATAAAACCTTTCGTCAACTAACTACGCCGGGCATCCGTCGCATGACGTTGAACCCGTAGCCTTTTATTTTACTCTTGAATGTCAAAGATGCTCTCTGACAAATCAAGATGAAGGAGCACTTTGGTGCCCTTGCCCGGCGCCGATTCGACACGCGTATAGGAGTGCGGCCCATAAAAGCGATGGATGCGCTCCGAAATATTGTGCATGGCCACGCCGGCGCCGCCACCCTGGGGAGAGCTGGCGTCGGGACGGGCAGAGCGCTCGTCAAACAGTCTGGCGGCGGTACCCTCATCCATGCCCACGCCATTATCGGCCACGGCAATCAAGATTGCATCCTCGCCGTCTTGGTGAACGGTCACGTCGATCTTCAGGGCGTCGTCATCGCCCATACCATGACGCACGGCGTTCTCGACAATCGGCTGGATCACGAACGCCGGCACCAGCGTATCTTCCACGTCCTCGGACACATCGAACGTCGCAAGCACGCGGTCCTCGCCAAAGCGGGCCTTCTCAAAGGTAAGGTAGCGCTTGGTCTGTGCAACCTCGCGCGAGACCGGAATAAGCGATCCCGAGTTGTCGAGCGTGGCACGATAGAACGATGAGAACTCACGAAGCAGTTCGCGGGCCCGCAGCGGGTCGGTGCGCGTAAACGATGCAATGGTGTTCAGCGTGTTGAACAGGAAGTGCGGGTTAATCTGCGCCTGCAGCGCACGCACCTCGGCGCGTGCCGTGAGTTCCTTTTGCACCTCGAGCTCGTGGATAGCGAGCTGCGTGGACAAGATCTCGGCAAAGCCCGAGGCAAGCGCGTACTGGGTACGGTCGACGGCGCGCGGGGTCTTGTAGTAGAACTTGAGCGTGCCGACGGTACGATCGCCTACCTTGATGGGGGCGATAATGCCGGCGGGGACTTGGTTGTGCGAGCCGTCCGAGCCCACGACATCCACCATACGGTTGAACGACTGCACGATGCCATGTTCGATAACGTAGCGTGTGGCAAGCGTGTGGATGGGAGAATCTGGCAGTAGTTTTTCCTCAAACTCGCCCGCGCAGGCCAACACGTTGCCCTCGTCGGTGATGGCAACCGTCATGGCGCGCGTCTCGGGCAAAATGCGCCGGCACACCAAACGCGCCGACTCCTGCGTCAGACCGCCCTTAATGTCCTCGAGCATGGCCGAGGCCACCGAGAGCGTCTCCTCGGTGTACTGGGAGCGCACCGAATCGGGATTGAGCGTCAAAAAGATAAAGATGCACAGAAAGATGCACAGCAGCGCGCAGGCAATCACCGTGGCGATCGGCTCGATACCGGTCACCAAGGCAAAAATAAAGTACACCAGCACGCAAATGGCGCAGGCAACGGCAATGATGCGAAAGATTGATATTGAACTATCGCGCTGGGCGCGGCGGTCGATCATTCGGCCCCCTCCAGGATACTGATCAGTTGTGCGTCACGCCAAAGCCCGTCCATGATCTTGGGCCAAAAGCTCTGGAAACGCAGGTAGCTTGCAGCGTTTTGGCGCGCATAGGCCTTTGCCTCGCCGATACCAAGGCGCCAGATGCGCAGGTAGCCCTCATGCTCGCGGGTAAACACGCTGCGGACCATAGCGGTCTTGCGCACGCGGTCGTCGAGCTCGCGCGAAATCCACGGGCCCGGGTAGGGCATGAGTGATGCCGCCGTAACGGGAATGAGCTCCTTTTGATGCGCGGCGAATGTCAACTTGGCCCGTTCGTAGTACCAACGGTATACATCCTGCATAAAGCGCGGTGAGCGCTTTTCGGACTCCGGAGGCAGATGGCGCACGGTCCACTCGTTATCGAACCACACGTCGTAGCCAAACATGCGCATGTTAAAGAGGTAATCCAAGTCCTCGCCGCGGGTGATAAACGGGTCAAAGGCCACACGCGTAAAGGCGCGGGCGTGCAGGGCCATCAGGCCGCCGCACACGTAATTGGAACGCGAGATGCGGGTGCCCGAGAGCGCCTTTTTCATCCAACGGTTGAACTCGATGCGCTTGGTCCACCAACGATGGCAGATGCCCGCCTTGTCCGTGGGAGCCAGCGGCGAGCCGTCGCGATCGTAGAAATAGCCGCTCTTGACCAAGATCGGCAAGCCCTGACGCGTCTGCTGCCCCAACGCATAGGTCGCGCGCTTCATAAAGTCGGCGTCGATGACAGTCTCATCGTCATCCAAAAAGATAACCGCGTCATGACCCAGCACAGCGGCACAGGCTAGCCCCATGTTGCGGATGGCACCGTAGCCTCGCAGGCTCACGCACTCGCCCGAACCCTTGGGCGCGATCTGAGCAACCCGGTCTGCGATGCGCGAGGCCTGGGTGTTGGTGACAACGGTGACCTTGAGCGTGGGATGCGCGTCGACAATCTCGTGCACGCGCAGCGACACATCGGCTGTGGCAGAAACGGGACAGACCACCAAAAGGATGATGCGCGGGATGTCACGTACCTGCTCAAGCGAGGCCAGGCAGCGGTCGAGTTCGGGATTGTCGGCGTTGAGCCGCGTCGAATGGTCATAGGTGCCAGGGGCGTTTGCGCAAGCGTCATCGCCCGCCCAATACGTTGGAATCACGACCGTGGCGTTCATGCCTTACCCTCCCTGCAACACAAAAACGGGACGCCGCCAAACACAGGCGACGCCCCGCGACCTAGCTGATTCCATCATACCCACTTGGGCAAATCATTGCTCGCAAGTCGCAATGTTTATTGCGGATAACCCCAAAAGAGTACCGTGGACAGGCACAATAGCCGCTCGCTCCTATGCGGCATGCTCTGCCGCCCGAGTCATGCGGGACAGGCGGACCAGCAGCATAAAGCCAACGATCAGCAGCACGCCAATGGAAAGGACGCCCAGCGACGGGTTGCCGGTCAGCGAGGTGACGACCGACACCAGGAAGGTGCCCATAACACTTGCATAACGACCAAAGATGTCAAAGAAGCCGTAGTACTCGTTGGACTTTTCCTTGGGGATAATGCGACCAAAGTAGCTACGGCTGAGCGCCTGCACGCCGCCCTGGAACAGGCCGACCATAATGGCAAGCACCCAGAATTCAAAGGCGGTCTTAAGGAAGAACGCGGCGAACAGCACAATGCCCATGTAGGCGGCGACCGCCACCAGGATCATGTTGAGTGTGCCCACGCGTCCGGCGAGCTTGCCGTAGATGATGGCGGACGGAAAGGCCACGAACTGCGTAACGAGCAGCGCAAGCACCAGCTGCGTCGAATCGATGCCCAAGGCCGATCCGTAACTGGTGGCCATGGAAATGACCGTGTGCACACCGTCGATATAGAAGAAGAACGCGATCATGTAGACCAGCACGGTCTTGTTGTGGGCGATCTCGCGCATGGTGTGTCCGACCTCGGAGAACACACCGCCCACGATGTGGCCGATAGTGTCCTCGGGACCGCGCTCGCGACCGTACTTTTGCTTATAGGTGCGAATTAGCGGCAGGGTAAAGATGAGCCACCAGGCACCAGTGATGATAAACGACAGACGCGTTGCCAGCATGGTGGGGACGCCAAGAGCGGGGCCACCCATGATGAGCGCCAGGCAGATGACGAACGGCACGGTGGAACCGATGTAGCCCCAGGCATAGCCCGAGCTGGACACGGCGTCCATGCGCTCGTCGGTGGTAATGTCGGGCAGCATGGCGTCGTAGAACGTCATAGAAGAGTTAAGGCCGATGGTGCACAGCACGTACACGGTCAAAAATGCCATGGCGGACATTGGGATAGCCTGCGCCAGGCAAAGAACCAGGCCCGTGAGGAAAAAGCCCAAGAAGAACTTGATTTTGTTGCCGGCGTAGTCGGCAAGCGCGCCCAGAATGGGCATGAGCATGGCGATGACCAGCGAGGCGATCGTCTGTGCATTGCCCCAGGCGACCACCAGGTCGGCCGAAGAAGCGCCGGTATTGATGGCGTTAAAGTAAATGGGCACCACCGAGGTATTGAGCAGCACGAGGGCCGAATTGCCCACATCATACATAACCCAGTTACGCTCGAGCTTGGTGTATTTCATGGACAGGGACCCTTCGTATTCGCCCGATATGCAGTTAGTTCATCGTACCCCAATTGTCCAGAAGCACCGGTAAGGATTCGGCAAAGGGGCACGCACGGGCCCTATTCCTCGCGGTCGAACTCCTCATCGGCATTGAGCACGCGACCGCTGTAGTTGACGTGACTGGTCACGGCATCCATGTCACCGGTCTCGATAAAACGTGCGACCGTGCACTCGTAATCGACCAGTGCGCGATCAAAGACCTCGGGGAAACTCTCGTTCGAGACCTCGTCGGTAAAGGGATTCTTCCATGCCAGATGGCCCAGGTTACCGGTGCGCTCGGGCAGCTCGGTCGTCACGCGGTGCGCAAGGCCGTCGAGCAGCGAGTAATCGTGCACCAAGCCCTCAACCAGCGAGATCGCGCGCGTCTTTGCGGAGCCGGCCGGCTCAATCGCGCGGTAAAGTCGCTGCATATTGGCAACGGCAGCACCGTACTCCCCCGCCGGAATGTCAATGCCGTACACGCGTCCGGCAACATAGCTCATCAGCACGCCGGCCACGCGATTGATGCGATCGGTGGTGACGATCTCGCCCGCCGGCGGGTAATCGTCAACCGTAGCGCCATCGCGTTTAAGCTGCAGCATCAGCACATCCAGGTCGCTCTCGATCACGGCATGGACCTGACTGCTCGAATCCTCAAGCTCTGAATCGGACTCGACAATGCCAAACTGCTGCTCATAGACAAAGGGATGGGCGTTGCGGTCGAGCACGTAATGAGACAGCAGGCCCAGCGCAAAGGCACGACCCAAGCTGGCGTCGCGCGGCAGCAGATGCGACACGCCGTCGCGCAGGCACGCGAACTGGCGAGACATGCGCGACCGATGCATGACCTGCGCCAGCAGCGTGCAGTCGGAAACACGCGGTGTCAGAATGTGAAAGAAAAACGGGTCGGGGCCTTGGTTGCCCAAGATAAAGGCAATGCGCTCTTCATCGGACGTGATGACGCCCTGCGGAAGACGGTCGATGCTTTCCTCGCCAAACAGATGATGCGTAATGAGCGCGGGCATAATAATCCTTTCGATTTCATTCGATGCAATCCATTATGCCCACCGCACAGTCATGCCAAACCTGTAACGGCAAACGATGGCACACCGACCCTTACGCAAGCCCCAAGTGCGATTTGACCTCGGCAGCGCGACGGCGGGACACGGGCACCGTCGAGGTTACGCGATCGAGCCTGAGCTCCAAAAGACCCGTGGAACCGATCTCGACATTGTGCACGTCTTCCAAATTGACCAGATAGCTGCGGTGGACACGGATAAAGCCCTCGGAGGCCAGGCGCCGCTCGAGCGAGGAAATCGACTCATTGATCAGGTACGTTCCCTCGGCGCGGACGGCGTTGCAAAGGTCGGCACGCGCG
>URTW01000107.1 GCA_900550815.1 uncultured Collinsella sp. | reverse complement strand
AAGCATTCTAGCTCCCACTGCGTCCTCAATTTCATTAAACACAGCCTTTCCATTATGAAATGTAAAATCAATTCCACCATAATCAATTTGGAATTTGTTTAAAATCTGCTTAACCATGGCAATTTCATAATTATTTAAATTATATTCCCGGGCACTTCCGCCAAGACTATATTTGCTCTAAAAGCTTTCTTTTGAAGTTCTTAAAACAGCCTTAAAGGCGTTTCAACTCGCGTTGACAGCGTAAAATACGCATGTTTGACTATGAACGAAGTGGATTTTAGGGGAGGGGTGCGCCATGGAGGTGCTGGTTGTTGGCAACACCGCATATGTTGACGATGACTTTTGTGCCAAGGCGTTCCCCGAGGACCATGTGCAGGTCGTAGCCGCGCAGGACACGCGCCGCGACGAGTCATCGCCCCATGCCTCGTGGAAAGAGCTTCTGCAACACCTGGATCAGGCCTACGAGTTCGAACGCGTGGTCTACCTGTCTAATTACCTTACCCCGCATACCGATACCGTGGGCGATATCGAGCTGCTGCGCACGGTCTTTCGTGCGTGTGCGGGTCGCCGGGTCCAACTGCTGTATGTAGCGGGGCCCGCAGGTGCCGAGGGTGCCGCCGATGCCGCGGGGCGAACGGGCAAGGGCAATATCGCGCGCGCGGCCAACGACCTGTGCCGCTACTACGCTGCTCGCGATGGCGTTCAGACCAAGATCCTGCGCGTGCCCTTCCTGTACACTGCCTCCGCCACGCTGGAAGATCCGTTTTTGGTGCCGTTGTTCGACGCGTGCTCAACCGGCTCGGTTGCTCTGCAGGGCGGGGAGGATGCGGCGTTCCCCCTGCTGTGCACCGAGGAGCTAGCGGTGCTGGTACGCCGTATCTTCGACAGCTGGGATGCCTCTTTTGAGACGCTCGACGTTGCTGATGCCTTCCTTCACACGGCGGGGGAGGTGGGGGACGCCCTCAAGGCGGTGTTCCCCGGCCTTGCCGTTGCCTATGGCGATTCCGCCGGCTACACCCTGCCCGCCAGCGACGTCGCTCGCGCACGCTTTGGCTGGTTTCAGCGCTACGCCTTGCTGCGCGATCTTTCGACCATTCAAGCGCGTTGGGATGCTGGCCGCGCAAAGAAAGTCAACCCCTTGCGCGCCGCTATCGACCGCATCCAAATGCGCCCGCTGCCTATTAAATGTCTAGAGACGGGCGTTGCCTGGGTCCTGTTCGTGGTGCTGGAGCTCCTGTTCTCCCTATCGGCCCAGCTCTACGTGCTCGACTATCGCCTGCTCTACGTGGTGCTGATCGGCACGCTGTATGGCTTGGACTTTGGCCTGGTTGCGGCGCTGCTGGCGTCGGTGGGTTTGGCCGCGAGCTACTTTACTCAGTACGGCTATACCTTCCAGGGCCTTTTCTATGAGCCGTCCAACTGGCTGCCGTTTATTGCGTACTTTGTTGTGGGTGCCGTGTGCGGCTATGTGCAGCTGCGCAACAGCGAAGCCATTAGGGCGGAGCGCGATCAAAACGAGCTCGTGCGCAACCGCAATACCTTCCTTACGCAGCTCTACCACGACGCGATCGAGGACAAGCGCGCGTACAGGCGCCAGATCGTGGGTCGCCACGACAGCTTTGGCAAGATCTTTGCCGTGACGCAGGAGCTCGACGTGCTCAACCCACGCGACATCTATCGCAAGTGCTGCGAGCTTCTGGGCGAGATCCTCGAGAACGATTCGGTGGCGATCTACCATGTTTCGGGCGGGGCATTTGCACGCCTGGTGGCAGCAAGTCCCGCGATTGCCGAAGATGCCGCACGCTCGCTCACGCTTGAGCAGCTTGCACCTCTTTTGGGCGACGGGGGTCGTTCGAACCTGTGGGTGAATCGCGAGCTGACGCCGGGGCTTCCCACGTTTGGATACACGATCGAGCGCGACGGGGCATCCGCCGTGTTGATCTTTGTGCGCCGTGCGGCCGAAAACCAAATGACCCTCTATTATCAAAACTTGTTCCGCATCTTGTGTGGCCTGGTCGAAAGCGCGTTGGGCCGTGCCTTTGATTATGAGGCGGTGGCGCAGGATAAACGCTGCGTTGACGGCACTTGCGTGCTCAAGCAGGCGGCCTTTGGCCAAGAGCTCGCGGCGGAGCAGGCGCTGGCAGATAGCAAGATGGGGAGTTTTTTGCTCCTGCGCGTGGTACCGGGCATGGAGCCTGTCGGCGAGCTGGTGGGCGCAATTGGGTCGGCAATCCGCGAGAGCGACGCGGCGGGCTTGGTCGACGGCAACGTGCTCTACCTGCTTATGCGCCAGGCAAAGACGTGCGATCTGCCCATTATCCGCGAGCGCCTGAGCGCAAAGCAGATTGCGGTGGAGCCCGTCGATGGCGAGGACATCGTGGCGTTGCTGCAGCACATCTCTTACACCGGTGACGGTGAGGGGAGTGCCGCGTGATCTCGCTTGTCGGTGCTGCCGTCGTGCTGCTGATTCATGCGCTGGTTTGCCTGATGCTGTGGACGCTTATGAGGCTGGGCCTGCTGCCAGTGCGCGGGCACATGCTGGCTGTGATAGTGCTGGTGCCGCTGTGGGGCCCGTTGCTGGTGGTTCTGCTATCGGTCCGCAGCGCGGTGGTTGGCGAGGGGCTGAAAGAGTCTGCGCTGGAGTCGCTGCGCTTCAACGACGACCTGCATAGTAGTATGTCGGTACCGAGTGGTGAGGACGATGCGGGCGTGATCCCGCTCGAGGAGGCGCTCATCGTCAACGACCCGGCAGACCGGCGCCGCCTAATGCTCTCCATGCTCACCGAGGAGCCCGATGCGTACCTGGCGCAGCTGCAGGCGGCTAAGCTTAATGACGACGTAGAGGTGGCGCACTATGCCGCGACGGCGGTGGCGCGGATCTCCAAGGAGTCCGACCTTAAACTGCAGCAGCTGGAGCGCGCCTTTAAGACCGACCCGAGTGCGCATAACCTCAACGAATACTGCGATTTTCTTGGTGAATACTTGGACTCGGGCGTGGCCGAGGGGCGCGTGGCTCAGATTCAGCGTCAGCAGTATGCGCGCCTGCTTGCACGTCGCTGCGAGCGCGAGGACACCTTTGAGCTGCGCATTCGGTATGCTACGGCGCTGGCCGATGTTGGACAGATCGACGAGGCGCAGGCCGTGACCGACCAGCTGGTGCTCGACGTGCCCGAGGAGCAGGAGGTTTGGATGCTTTGCCTGCGCCTGGCGGTGATGCGCCGCGACGGTGACGAAGTCCACCGCGTGATCGATGCGATCGACAAACAGCATGTGTACTTGGGCGCCGCCAACCGCGAGGAACTGGCGTTTTGGCGCAACGGAGAGGAGGCCCGATGAGCGTGGTGCAGCATATCCGCGACCGTGCGGGCCATTTTCGCTGGATGGGACTGCTCGGGGCGGGGGCGGCTTTTTTTGCCAGCGCCGCTGTGCGGCTGGTGGAGCGCGCCGGCGTGCAGTACAGTGCGGGCCAGCACAAGCTGGGGATGCTTGCCGCCAACGACGCGGTGCCGGCCTCCTCTGCAATGTTTGGCCAAAAGCCGACGTGCCTGGTCATTACCGATACCGATCAAGACGGCGTCGAGAACGTAAAGGAGCAGTTTGACCAGATCCTGCTCGACATGAAGATCACGCACCGCGACGTGGACCTTGCCCTGGATGGCGCGGATACCATTCCCTCACTGACCTCCTTCGATCGCGTGATTTTGCTCATGCCGTCGCTCGATGGGCTCGGTACGCACCTGACCGATATAAAGAGATGGGTGAGTGCCGGTGGTTCACATATGCTCGCCATGACGCCGGATAACTCGAGCTACCTGCAAGTGATTGCTCCCAAGCTTGGCATTGATTCGGCCGGATATGATTATGTAAAAGCCGAAAGCATTGTGCCGAGCGAGGACTTTATGCTGGGCGGGGGAGAGCGCTACGAGCTCTCGGACCCCTTTGATTCGTCGCTTTCGGTTTCGCTGTGCGAGACGGCGCGTGAGTGGGCTAAGACCGGCGATGCGGGCGCCCCGCTCATTTGGTCCAATGACTGTGGTAGCGGACGCACCGTGGTGTGCAACATCGGCATCTACGACAAGGTCATACGTGGCTTCTATGCTGCGGCAATCAGCCTGTTGGGCGATGCTACGGCCTATCCTGTCATCAACAGTGCCGTGTTCTATCTGGACGACTTTCCCAGCCCCGTGCCCTCGGGCGACGGTACTTACATCAAGCGCGACTACGGCCTTTCCATCGCCGACTTTTATACCAAGGTCTGGTGGCCCGATTTGCAAAAGCTCGCGCAAAAATATGGCATTCGCTATACCGGCGTGATGATCGAAAACTACGAGGACGCAGTCAACCAGACCGAGCCCGCGCGCCAGGCCGATACCACGCAGTTCCGCTACTTTGGCGGCATGCTGCTGCAGATGGGCGGAGAGCTAGGCTTTCACGGCTACAACCATCAGCCGCTGGCGCTCTGGGATACCGACTACGGCACGCTGTACGATTACAAGACGTGGAAGAATAAGGAAACGCTTGTTGCATCGCTCGACGAGCTTATCGCCTTTCAGGACGAGGTGCTGCCCAACGCGCACGGCTCGGTTTACGTGCCGCCGTCGAATATCCTTTCGGCCCGCGCGCGCAAGCTTATCGGCACCGACGTTCCGCGCATTAAGACCATCGCTAGTACGTATTTTGAGGACGGCACCGACCTGCCGTACGTGCAGGAGTTTGGCGTGGCGAGCGATGGCATCGTGGAGCAACCGCGTATTGTCTCGGGCGGCATGGTTGACGATTCCTATATGCGCCTGGCCGCCGTGTCCGAGCTCAACATGCACTACGTGAGCACGCACTTTATGCACCCGGACGACCTGCTCGATCCCGATCGCGGCGCTACGGAGGGTTGGGAGGTCTACAAGGGCGGCCTGACCGACTACCTGGAGTGGCTTACCAAGTCTGCGCCCGACCTGCGCCACCAGACGGGTTCGGAGTGCTCGGGAGCCATCCAGCGCTTTTCGTCCGTGACGGTGAGCGTGGATACCGGCGCGGATGCCTGGACGCTCAGCCTGGGCAATTTCCACGACGAAGCGTGGCTCATGTTCCGCGCCAACGACGGCGAGCCAGGTGCGGTCACGGGTGGCGAGATTACGCATCTGACGGGCAACCTGTACCTGGTCAGAGCCACGGACAAGACGGTGCCCATTGCGCGCAAGGAGGGTGGCGACAAATGAGAATCTGCTTGGTACTCGAGGGTTGCTACCCCTATGTGCACGGCGGCGTGTCCACCTGGATGCACGGCTACATCACGGCCATGCCCGAGCACGAGTTTGTGCTGTGGGTGATTGGCGCCCACGCCGAAGACCGCGGCAAGTTTGTCTACGATCTGCCCGGCAACGTCGTCGAGGTGCACGAGGTGTTCCTGGACGATGCCCTGCGTCTTTCGGGCGAGCAGGAAGAGGCAGACTATAACGACCGCGCGCGCGAGGCGCTGCGCCGCCTGGTGTCGCTCTCCAATCCTGTTTGGGTCGTGCTGTGCGTTATCTTCCAGCGCCGCCGCGTGCATCCGCTCTCGTTTTTGCAGCGCCTCGCCTTTATGGATATCTTTCGCGACGTGTGCCTAGCCGAGTATCCCTACACGCCTTTTGCCGACGCATTCCACACCATGCGCTCCATGCTGCTGCCCGTGCTCTACCTGCTGGGCAGCGCGATGCCGGTCGCCGATGTGTACCAAGCCATCTCGCCCGGCTGCGGCGGCCTGCACGCCTGCCTGGGGTCAAGCGTTCACCATGCGCCGGTGCTGCTCACCGAGCACGGTATCTATACCCGCGAACGCGAGGAAGAGATCATTCGCGCCGACTGGGTGGTGCCGTCGTTTAAGGACCGCTGGATTCGCTTTTTCTACCTGCTTTCGGAGGAGATCTACCGTCGTGCCTTCCGTGTGACCAGTTTGTTCCATAACGCCCGCAAGACGCAGATTGATATGGGCTGCGATGCGGACAAATGTCTGGTTATTCCCAACGGCATCCAGTTCGATCGCTTTATGGACATTCCCTTAAAGCCCGATGACGGCTGGGTGGACATTGGCGCGGTGGTGCGCCTGGCGCCCATCAAGGACGTCAAGACCATGATCTATGCGTTCTTTGAGCTGCACGAGCGCCTGCCCAAGGTGCGCTTACACATCATGGGCGGCGTGGACGACGAGGAGTATGGCGCCGAATGCCACGCGCTGGTTGATACCCTGGGCGTGCGCGACCTGATCTTTACCGGTCGCGTCAACGTGGTCGAGTACATGGAAAAGCTCGACTTTACCATTTTGACGAGCATCTCCGAGGGCCAGCCGCTGAGCGTGCTGGAGTCGCTTGCCGCACGTCGTCCCTGCGTGACAACCGAGGTCGGCTGCTGCCGTGAGCTGCTCGAAGGCGCCCCGGGCGACGACTTTGGCGTGGCGGGTTTTGTGACGCCGCCCATGTATCGCAAGGGCTTGGCCGATGCCATGGAGCGCATGTGCACAAGCCGCGCCCGTCGCATTGAAATGGGGGAGCGCGGCCAGCGCCGCGTTGCCACGTACTTTTTGCACGAGCAGATGCTCGCCAACTATCGCGCGCTGTACGACGAGACGGCGTGTGCGTTTGACCTGCCAAGAGAGGGGGAGTAGCCGGTGGCCGGAATCGGTTTTGAGCTTAAACGCCTGTTTAGGCGCAAGGGTCTGTTTGCCACGATGCGCGCCTATGGCTACGCCGGCATTGTGTGCACGGGCCCCATGCTGCTGGGCGTGCTGCTCCAGGTGGGTAACTTGGTGCTGTGCGGTCTGGGTTCTTCTTTTTCGCCGCTGCCGCTGTTAGGTGCGGTTGGGCTGGCTTACGCGCTGAAACCAGTGGCTTTCGTTGCGAAAGCTGCTCTTTTT
>URTW01000106.1 GCA_900550815.1 uncultured Collinsella sp. | reverse complement strand
CACCATCCGGCACGCTCCGCCGAAGGCCAGGCGCAAGGTTTCCGCTCGGTCAGGTCCTGGGCTCGCTCGGAAAGCACATTAAGTGCTTTCCGGCTCGTGCGGAATCTACGAAAAACTTACCCGCCTCGCCCGGCCAGGTCCTTGGGTGACTTGCTCGCCGTCTGGGTGGCGTCTTGGCGCCTAGATACTTGGCTGATTTTTTGGAATGAAGGGTGCTCCTTGTTGGCAAGGAGCCCCCTTCTGGTTTGGTTACTTTAGGGTTGTGGGCACTTCCCTATTTGGCGTCGGCCCAGGTTATGCCGGTGCTGGCTTCGGCGATCAACGGTACGCGTAGGTCTACGACGTGCTCCATGACGTCGCGGACCATGGCGGTCAGGCGCTCGACTTCGTCGACGGGGCACTCAAAGTCCAGTTCGTCGTGTACCTGCAGAATCATGTGGGCGGCAAAGCCCTCTTCTTCCAGGCGGCGGCTTACGCGGGCCATGGCGATCTTGATGATGTCGGCGGCGGTGCCCTGCATGGGGTGGTTCATGGCCGTGCGCTCGCCAAAGCCACGGAGTTGCGGGTTTTTGGCCTTGAGCTCGGGAATATGGCGTCTGCGGCCATACATGGTCTCGGCATAGCCCGTCTGCTTGGCGCGTGCCACCACGTTGTCGAGGAACGTGCGCACGCCCGGGTAGGCCTCGTAGTAGCGGTCGATCATGTCGCGTGCCTCGGCCATCGAGTTATGCTGCGACTGCGTCAGGCCGTAGGCCTGCTGGCCATACACGAAGCCAAAGTTCACGGCCTTGGCGCGACTGCGCAAGTCGGGCGTTACCTCGGACACCGGCACGCCAAACACGCGCGCTGCCGTCTCGGCGTGGAAGTCCTCGCCCTCGTTAAAGGCGCGCACCAGGTGCTCGTCACCCGAGAGATGTGCCAGCAGACGCAGCTCGATCTGCGAGTAGTCCACCGCCAAAAAGACGCTTCCCTCGCCTGCCGAAAACGCCGTCTTGACGGTACGCCCCAGCTCCGAGCGCGTCGGGATGTTCTGCAGGTTCGGGTCGCTCGAGGACAGACGCCCCGTTGCCGTGATGGTCTGGTTGTATGTGGTGTGCACACGACCGTCACCACGGCGCAGCGGGCCCAGCGTGTCCAGATAGGTTGACTTGATCTTGGACTTCTCACGCCAGTCCAAGATCAGACGCACGATCTCGTGGTCACGCGCAAGGTCGCTCAACACCTTGGCGTTGGTCGAATAGTAGCCGCGCTTAGTCTTCTTAAGGCCCTTGGTCGGAAGCCTCATCACATCAAAGAGCACATGCGACAGCTGCATGGGACTGCCAATATTAAAGGTCTCGTCACCCGCCAGGTCGCGAATACTGCGCTCGACCTCGGTGATCTGGGTCGCCAGACCCTCGGACAGACTGCGCAGGCGGTCGGGGTCCACGAGCATGCCCGCGCGCTCCATCTTGGCAAGTACCGGCACAAGCGGCATCTCGATGCCATCGAACACGTTGGCGGCGTTCTCACGGGCCATGCGATCGCGCAGCGGTGCGACCAGCGCCAGCGTCAAGGCCGCCGTGCGAGCGGCAGGCGCGGGGGCGTCCTCGCCGATACCCTCTGCACCACGCGCCGCAGGCAGCGCCATCTGCAGATACGTATCGGCAAGATATGCCTCATCGAACTCGGAGCGATCGGAATCCAGCAGATAGGCAGCGACCACGGTATCGAAGATACGCGTGGAATCGGCAGCGAGCGGATCCATGAGCTCAGGCTCAGAAGAATCGATGGGCGAAAGCTCGTGCAACAGCGCCTTCATATCCGGGCTCGACACGCGACCCTCCATAAAGAGACGCACGAGCACGCCGGCAATCACGCCGTGGACGAAGTTGAAGCCCTCAACCTCAGCCGCCGCACAGCTGTCGCCCTCCTCGAGCGCGAACAGGCCCTTGGACGTCGCCAACCACAGCGTGCGCGTCAGGCCAAAGAGCGCGCCCTCTTCCTTGTCGTCGTCCACCACGGCGGCAACCCACTCGTCGGCATCAATCGCGCGGGAGACCTCAGCCGCAACGGCACCAAGCGCGTCAGCTTCGCCGGCGGCTGCACGAACCATCGCAGGTATCTCAAACACACTGGAGGCAGCAGCAGCCCCGCCCTCGCCGCCGATCAGCGCCAAGAAACGGTTCTGCATGGCGGTGATACCAAGCGTACCCAGTGCCGCAGACACCTCGTCGGCAGAAAACGCCGGGAAGGACGTCGCCTCAAAATCGAGCTCAACGGGCGCATCGGTGCGGATGGTCGCCACCTTACGGCTCAGCAGCGCGTCGTCGATGTGTGCACGCAGGTTTTCACCCATCTTGCCCTTGACCTCGTCGGCATGCGCGATGACCTCGTCCAAGCTGCCGTACTGTGCGATGAGCGCGCTCGCCTTTTTGGGGCCGATGCCCGGCACGCCGGGGATGTTGTCGGACGTGTCACCCTTCAGACCATAAAAGTCGGGCACGAGCGCCGGCGTAATGCCGTGATACAGGTCATCCACGCTCTCGGGCGTCATAATCGCAACGTCGGACAGGCCCTTACGGGTCGAGACCACGTTGACGTGCTCGGTAACAAGCTGATACATGTCGCGATCACCGGTCACCAGCAGCATGTCACAGCCGGCCTGCTCGCCCAGGCGCGCCATAGTACCCAGGATATCGTCGCCTTCCCAGCCCTCGGACTGCAGAATCGGCACGTTGAGCGCGGTGAGCAGCTCCTTAATCATAGGGAACTGCGCATGCAGATCGGGGTCCATGGGCGGGCGTTGCGCCTTATACTGCGGCAGCATCTCCATGCGCACGCGCGGCTTACCCTTGTCAAACGCCACGACCACACCGTCGGGGTTAAAGGCATCGATCATCTTAAGAAACATGTTCAGAAAGCCAAAGATCGCGTTGGTGGGGCGACCGTCCGGCGCGTTCATGGTCGGCGGCACGGCGTGAAAGGCGCGGTGCATGAGCGAGTTGCCGTCGATAACGGCAAAAGTGCGGCGCTTGTCAGACATATTAAATACCTCGCTTTGGGCTGGGCACGGTTTGCTCACTCCAGTTTACACGCTCCCCGCCCCGCGGCCACCTCACATCAAGCTCCCCCGCCACCGTGAGCCCGCGCGTGATACGATGGCTCACGGTACATCAACCAGCACGATCGATCCGAAAGGAGCCTGCGTCATGGAGCGTCCCTGCGCATGGAAAAAGTACACGCCACAGCAAGTCGAAGAGCTCGAGGAGCTTTGCCGCGGCTATAAGCAGTTTTTGAGCGAGAACAAGACCGAGCGCCTGTGCGTCAAGACCGGCATCAAGATGGCCGAGGAGGCGGGATACGTCGACCTGGAGACCGTGATCGCCGAAGGCCGCGAGCTCAAGGCAGGCGACAAGGTGTACGCCGCCAATCACGGCAAGGACCTCATGCTCGTCAACCTGGGCAACGCCCCGCTCGAGCAGGGCTTTAACATCCTGGGCGCCCACGTGGTCTCGCCGCGCCTAGACCTTAAGCAGAACCCCGCCTTCGAGGCCGGCGACATGGCCTACCTCGACACGCACTACTACGGTGGCGTCAAGAGCTACCACTGGGTGGCCTCCCCGCTCGCACTCGTGGGCGTCATCTGCAAAAAGAACGGCACCACCGTCGACATCAACATCGGCGACAAGGCAGACGATCCGGTCTTTACCATCTCCGACCTGCTGATCCACCTCTCGAGCGAGCAGATGTCCAAGCCTGCCAAGGACGCCGTCGATGCCGAGATTCTCGACGTGATCGTGGGCGGCCGCCCCGTCAAGTTCGATGAGGACGACAAGGACGCCCCCAAGGAGCCCGTCAAGCAGATGTTCCTGGACATCCTTAAGGAGCGGTACGGCGTCGAGGAGGAGGACTTCCTCTCCGCCGAGATCGAGGTCGTGCCCGCCGGCCCCGCCCGCGACATGGGCCTCGCCCGCTCTATGATTCTGGGCTATGGCCACGACGACCGCGTCTGCGCCTATCCGTCCATGCTCGCCCAGATCAACGTCGCCAACGTGGAGCGCACGAGCATCACGCTCATCGTCGACAAGGAGGAAATCGGTTCCGTAGGTGCCACCGGCATGACGAGCCGCTTCTTCGAGAACACCGTCGCCGAGATCATGACACTCGCCGGCGAGGATAGCCCGCTGGCCCTGCGCCGCGCGCTCGCCCGCAGCCGCATGCTTTCCTCTGACGTGTCCGCCGGCTTCGACCCGGGCTATGCCGGCAAGTTCGAGACCAAGAACGCGGCCTTTATGGGTCGCGGCCTGTGCTTTAACAAGTACACGGGCAGCCGCGGCAAGGGCGGCTCCAACGACGCCGATGCCGAGTACGTGGCCCTCGTCCGCGACATCATGGACGAGGCCGGCGTGGACTTCCAGACCTGCGAGCTCGGCCGCGTCAACGCTGGTGGCGGCGGCACCATCGCCTACATCATGGCCAAGTATGGCATGAACGTCATCGACTCCGGCGTTGCCGTCCTGTCCATGCACGCCCTGTGGGAGGTCGCCAACAAGGCCGATATCTACGAGGCCTACCGCGGCTACAAGGCCTTCCGCGAGCGCGCCTAACCGACCCTTCATCAGTTGCGGTGAAATACGGACTAAACTGGCCCATAAACAGCCAAAACAGACCGTATTCCACCGCAACTTCTTTTTTGGCAGAGGAGAGTTCATGCTGCAGGTCATCATTTCGCCCGCCAAGCAGATGCGCGCGGCCCAAGATGCTTTTGAAGTCCTGGGCATCCCACCCTTTGTGCGCGAGACGGCTCGCCTCCACCGCGCACTGCTAGATATCGAACGAAATGAAGGTAGCGGCGGCCTACAAGCGCTATGGAACGTGAGCGACAAACTGCTGGGGCCTTGCCTCAACACCCTGCATGAGTTCGGGCCCATCCTGAAAAACGGCGATCTCGACAATCCCGCACTCGCCCGTCACCTCTCCCCTGCCGTCATGTCCTATCACGGCATTCAGTACCAGAGCATGGCGCCCGAGGTGATGGATTCCGCGCAGCTCGCATGGCTGCAAGACCATCTGTGGATCCTCTCGGGCCTCTACGGGTGCGTTCGTCCCTTTCATGCCGTCGAACCGTATCGGCTGGAGATGGGCGCGAAGCTTGCCGTTGACGATGCCCGAGACCTCTACGCGTTTTGGGGCGACAAGCTCGCGCGGGCTATCGCCCCGGCAGGCGCAAACACCACGATCGTCAACCTCGCCAGCGTAGAGTATGCCAAAGCCGTTCTGCCCCACCTCGCGGGCGACGCCACGGCCGTCACATGCCTCTTTGGCGAGGGTATCCGCAACGGGAAGCCCATCCAACGGTCGACCGCCAGCAAAAAGGCGCGCGGCTCCATGGTGCGGTGGATGGCAGAAAACAAGCTCGAGGATGCAAGCGAACTTACCGCATTCGACATCGGCTATCGGCACATCCCCGAGCTTTCAGACAAAAACACCCTGGTATTCATGAACGCGCAGGCACAATAGGCCCGCCGTTTCCAAACACCCCGTTACTCCGCCAAGCCATCGGCCTTTGTAATCTCGCTCGTCGAGCCATCTTGGTAGGTAATCTTAACGTGCTCTACGTCGGATACCGTAACGCCCGACGGAGGTTCCAGACGCCACTCCGTCAGAGAGATATCCTTGGGCGTGGGCACATCTCGTTGATCCTAGAGTTCGACCGTCAGTGTTTTGAGCGCCGCATCAACCGTCGCGCGTTCGCTTTCTTCGCCCGGGATGGATCCGCCACTCAGCTGCAATTGCACACACTCGTCGCGCGGATACCAATAGTCGCCCGGCGCGGCAACGGTATTGCCGCCCGTAACCTTCACTGTCATGATCGGCAGGGCATCGTCGGCCTCGAACTCCCATGCAGCGCCGCCGCGACCGCCAAACGTCCAAATACAAAAGGCAATCACCAGCACGGCAAGCACCGCAAAACCGATCGCGACAAGGCCATGGTGCGCACGGCTTTCCTCGGCCGATACATCCCATTGCGTCTCTCGATATAGATGCTTGTCTTCCATGTTCGCCTCCCCACGGGCATGCTCATCGCGTCAATCGTACCCATTCAGGCTATACTTGAGCCCACCACATAAACGGGGAGCTTGCAGGACAAGACGGCAGGCTGAGACTGGGCGCGCCCGCCCTGACCCGCAAACCTGATATGGGTAATGCCAACGAAGGGAGCCGTGCCAATGAGCACACAGACCGAGCCCAAGCTCGTCACGCAAATCGACTTCGCCCGCGCCGGGCTGAGCACACCGCAGATGAAGGAAGTCGCCGAGCGCGAGCATCGCGACCCCGAGTACATCCGCGAGCGCGTGGCCGACGGCCGCATCGCCATTCCCGCCAACATCGTGCACATCAAAAAGGGCATGCGCGCCTTTGGCGTCGGTGAGGGCCTGTCCACCAAGGTCAACGTCAACTTGGGCATCTCGGGCGACAAGGCCGATGCCGCCGAGGAGTGGAAGAAGGTCAAGATCGCCGAGGACTTTGGCGCCGACGCCATCATGGACCTCTCCAACTCGGGCAAGACGCGCCAGTTCCGCCAGCAGCTCATCGACGAGACGCCGCTCATGGTAGGCACCGTCCCCATGTACGACGCCATCGGCTACATGGAAAAGCCGCTGGTCAAGCTGACCAAGAACGATCTGCTCGAGGTCGTGCGTGCACACGCCGAAGACGGCGTGGACTTTATGACCATCCACTGCGGCATCAATAAATCGGTCATCAAGACCTTCAAGGAGACCGGCCGCCTCATGAACATCGTCAGCCGCGGCGGCTCGCTGCTGTTTGGCTGGAAGGAAGTCACCGGTAGCGAGAACCCCATCTACGAGTTCTACGACGCGGAGCTCGAAATCTGCCACGAGTACG
>URTW01000105.1 GCA_900550815.1 uncultured Collinsella sp. | reverse complement strand
CTCCGGCCTCCCGTGCGCCGTGGGCATCCCTGGTCCGGCCGGCGGTGCGATAGCTATGAATGCCGGCACACGGACCGAGTGGATTGGCTCGCTGGTCGAGGATGTCGTAACGTTTGACCCGGCATCCGGTATCAAGCATTATGCGGGGTCCGAGATCACTTGGGGCTACCGCGAATGTAGCCTTCCCCGCAATGAGATTATCCTCGAGTGCGTGCTCAAGCTTAAACCGGCGCCCAAGGCCGACATTCGCGAGCGCATGGAGCGGTACCTGACGAGGCGCAAGCGTACACAGCCCATGGGTCGCGCATCCTGCGGGTCGGTCTTTCGCAACCCGCCCGATGCGAGCGTGGGCAAGCTTATCGAGGATTGTGGATTAAAGGGTTTTTCGATTGGCGGCGCGGAAGTTTCGCCCGTTCACGCTAATTTTATCGTTAATAACGGAACTGCCTCGGCCGATGACGTTGCCGCGGTTATCAGACATGTGCACGGAAAGGTGAGGGAGGCGTATGGCATCGAGCTCAGACCGGAAGTTAAATTCCTCGGCTTCTAGAGCATCGAAACCCACCTTCCGCCGCGCCGGAGGGCGTTCCGGCGCGCCTGCCAAACCTCAACGCAATACCGTCGCGCACTCTAAGTCTGTCGGGCATGCTCGACAGACCAGTCGTCCGGTCGTCGGCTCTCAGCTCGGTAATCGTCCGGCCGCAAAAAAGTCCTCGCGTCCCTCGGTGACGTCAAAGCCTGTTATGGGCGCCAAGCCTGCCCGTCCCATGGCAACTCCTAAGCCCTCGACGGGAACTAAGGCGGCGCGTCCGGGTCGCACGCTGGGCGCATCGAAACCGCGCTCGCTGACATCGGTGCCGGCTACCGCCAAGAAGCCTTCGGGTAAAAAAGGCGACAACCCGTTGTCTTCCCTTGGGGCGATGGTAAATAAAACATCAGACGCCGCTTCTGTCGTTGCAGGCAAAGGCAAAATCGTGGGCGGCGTTCTGGCCGTCTTGGCCGTGCTCGTCGTCGTTGCCGTCGTGGTGATCAACTCTGGATTGTTTACCGCCACTGATATTCAGATTCAAGGCAGCGAGCATGTGACGAAGCACGATGCTATCCAGCTGATCGATTTGCCCGAGGGAACGTCGCTTTTTAACGTCGATCCCGACCAGATTACCGAGGACCTCAAGCAGAATCCGTGGGTCTCGGGCGTGGATGTCCAGCGTCAGTTCCCGCATACGCTCATCATTACGCCTATGGAGCGCAAGGTCATCGCAATTGCCTATATCAGCTCCGATGACCTTGCCTGGGCCATCGGGGATGATGACACCTGGATCGCCCCGCTGTCGACGTCGGTCGAAGTGGATGACCAGGGCAACGTCATCACGACAGGGCGGGGCTCAAATACCCTGACCGGCATTGATGCCGCGCTGGCGCTCGCTAAGCACTATGGCGCGGTGTTGTTGACTGATGTCTCGGCGGATGTCGCTCCGGTTTCCGGCCAGGCGGTGAGCTCCAAGGCCGTTAAGGCTGGCTTGGATTATGTGCGTGGTTTTTCGAGCGAGTTCTTGGGACAAGTCAAGGATATTTCCACGCCTTCGGTCGAAGCCATCTCGGCAAACCTCAATAACGGCATTGAGGTGTCGCTGGGCGATTCGAACGATATCGTCAAGAAGGAGCGCGTAGTCACCAAGCTGCTTTCGCAGGTAGAGGGCGTAACGTATATCAATGTGCGCTCTCCGGGTAACTATACATTTAGGAACGCTCCGACCTCGTAGCGCTGGTTGATGCTTTGTTGAGGGGCCATACCACGCCGTTTATCTGGTTTGTTTGGTTTTCACGGTCAATTATTTGACTGATACGTTCATAATGTGCAAACATAATACGGTTTACCTTTGCATTTACTTTCAACCTGAAGGTTAATGTGCGCAGGGGTCGACCCATGCTATGGCTATAACCTTTGTTCGGAGGACCGACATGCACGAGACAGAGATCAACAACTACCTTGCCGTCATTAAGGTGGTCGGCGTCGGCGGCGGCGGTACCAACGCGGTCAATCGAATGATCGAAGAGGGCATCCGCGGCGTCGAGTTTGTTGCCATCAACACCGATGCTCAGGCACTCGCGATCTCTGATGCCGATATCAAGGTGCACATCGGCACCGACCTTACCCGCGGCCTGGGCGCCGGCGCCAACCCCGAGGTTGGCCGCAAGGCTGCCGATGAGTCCCGCGACGACATTGCCGAGGCGCTCGCTGGCGCCGACATGGTGTTCATCACCTGCGGCGAGGGCGGTGGCACTGGTACCGGCGCTGCTCCCATCGTTGCCGATATCGCGATGAACGAGGTCGGTGCGCTGACCGTCGCCGTCGTGACCAAGCCCTTCACCTTCGAGGGCCGCAAGCGCAAGAAGAGCGCCGAGGAGGGCATTAAGACCCTCTCCGATTGCGTCGACACCATGATCGTCATCCCTAACGATAAGCTGCTCGACATCGCCGAGAAGAAGACCACCATGCTCGAGGCCTTCGCGATTGCCGATGGCGTCCTTTCCCAGGGCACCCAGGGCATCACCGACCTCATCACCGTCCCCGGTATCATCAACCTGGACTTCGCCGATGTTAAGACCATCATGAAGCAGGCCGGTACCGCCATGATGGGTATCGGTACCTCTTCTGGGGACACCCGTGCCGTCGACGCTGCCCAGCAGGCCATCTCCAGCCCGCTGCTCGAGAGCTCCATCGATGGTGCCACGCGCGTGCTGCTCTCCATCGCCGGTTCCAAGGACCTGGGCATCCAGGAGATCAGCGCCGCCGCCGACGTTGTCGCCAACGCCGTCGACCCCGAGGCCAACATCATCTTCGGTACCGTTGTCGACGAGTCCCTGGGCGATCAGGTGCGTATCACCGTCATCGCTACGGGCTTCTCCGACTCCAACGTCAACCGTCAGGACGAGCTCTTTGCTGCTCAGCAGTCTCAGAGCAAGGCAGCTGCCTCCGCTGCGCCGCAGCGCACCGCTCCGGCCACCAGTCCGGCTCAGGCCGCTCCGACCCGCAACGTCGGTGGCACCGAGCTTCCTAACTTCGGCAACGATCAGTTCGAGCTTCCCGACTTCCTGAAGCGCGGCAGCTTCTAAGTCATTCTTTGCATTGTTGTGCACAGGGGCGTGTCCGTATGGACGCGCCCTTTTTATTTCGACTTTGTAAACTAGAACCTCCAATCTCCTTACGTTCCCTTTACGATTGCCTCCAGTGCAGCAGGTATCCTTTAAAGAAGTATGACAGCCGTATAAACGCGGGCTGTAGCGGCGACGCCGCGTACTTGTGTTATTAGGAGGCTTTAGTATGTCAGCACGTGCGGACAACGTTTCGCGTGTCGACCATGATGGAGTTACGTTGGTGGAAGGCGCGACATCCGATGTTCGCTTTGCCTTCACCGAGCGTGCCGGTGGCGTTTCCGAAGATGCGTACTCCTCACTCAACTTGGGCTCGCATGTTGGCGATGACCCCTTTGCTGTTCAAGAAAATCGTCGTCGCGCGCTCGAGGCTATGGGTGCCGCCGAGTGCGAGCACAACCTGCTCGTTCCCAATCAGGTCCATGGTGACCATATCGTTGCGGTGACCTCGAACGGCGCCGATGACCTTGAGGACGTCCGCGAGCAGATTGCCGAGGGCTGCGATGCCATCGTCTGTACGGCGCATAACGTGCCCGTGCTGCTCTGCTTTGCCGACTGCGTTCCCGTGGTGCTGGTGGCCCCTGGCGGATTTGCCGTGGTGCACTCCGGTTGGAAGGGCACGATTGCACGTATTTCTGCCAAGGCGTGCCAGGCGCTTTGCGATGCTGCCGGCTGCGATGCGAGCGACGTTTCCGCCTATATCGGCCCCCATATCTTGGGTGACGAATATGAGGTATCCCAGGAACTCATGGATCGCTTTGCCGCCGAGTTCTCGTGCATCGATGCGAGCACCTCTCGCATGCTTGATCTTTCCGCTGCCATTCGCGAGGCGCTGGTAGATGTCGGTGTCGACGCGGATAATATCGTGGATACCCAGCTTTCGACCGTGCGTCAGAACGACCGCTTTTATTCCTACCGTAACGAGGACGGCACCTGTGGGCGCCATGCTGCGATCGGCGTGATGCTATGAGAAAGATCGTATCGGTCCTGAGCGCCGCTGTGCTTACGCTTACGCTGTGCGCCTGTTCTTCGGGATCTTCTACCTCTTCCATTACCGTGGCCGGCTCCACGACCTGCCTTCCTATCGCCGAGATTGCGGCCGAGGGCTTTAAGGAGGAGACCGGCATCGACGTGCTCGTTTCCGGTTTGGGTTCTTCCGCTGGGATCGAGGCCGTCAGCGCCGGCACGGCCGATATCGCCAGCTCCTCCCGTGGACTCAATGCCGACGAACAGGATCTGGGCCTGACTCCCATCGTCATTGCCCACGACGGTATTGCGGTTATCGTGAACGACGACAACCCCGTCGATAACCTCTCGACCGAGCAGCTCCGCGATATCTACGCCGGCAAGATTACCAATTGGAAAGAGGTCGGTGGCGAGGACCTGAGGATTCAGGTCATCAACCGAGACGAGGCGTCCGGTACGCGCGAGGCCTTCCGTACCATCGTGATGGATGGCACGCCGTTCGATCGCCGCTCGGCTGTTCTTTCGGGTACGGGCCAGGTGCGCGACGTGGTATCTCGTTCGCGTGGGGCCATCGGCTACATTTCGCTGGGCTTCGTCGATAGCCTCAACGCCAAGACCTCGGTCAAGGCTGTCTCGGTCAATCATGTTGAGGCGTCCGAGAAGACGGTCGCGAGTGGCGGCTATCCCATCTCGCGCGACCTTTACTTCTTTGTGAAGGGTGCGCCTTCGCAGCAGGCGCAGGATTACATCGACTACGTGACGTCCGAAAAGATGGACAAGCAGATTCGCGAGGCGGGCTTTATTCCCGTCACCAACGACGAGAAGGGGAGTGAGTAGCATGGAAGCACAGGAAAACTCCCAGACTGAGCAGAATGCTCAGGCACCCAAGAAGCGCGAGCTGGCGCTCGTATCGCGCAGTACCTATATCAAGGAGAAGGCGCTGCAGTGGATCTTCTTTGCCTGCGCGTTTTTGGCGGTCGTTACCGTCATCCTGATTTTTGTCTTTACCACGTACTCGGCGCTGCCCGTCTTTACCGACATCGGTCTGGCGGACTTCTTTAGCTTTACGTGGGCGCCCTCTGAGGGCCACTACGGCATCATGTCGCTGCTTGCCGGCTCAGGTCTGGTGACCGTCGGTGCGCTCGCCATGGGCGTGCCGCTAGGTGTGGGCACGGCCGTGTACCTGGTCGAGATCGCCGGCAAGCGCGTGCGCAAGCTCATCAGCCCTGCCGTCGACCTGCTGGCCGGCATCCCTTCTATCATCTACGGCTTTTTCGGCATGATCATCATCCGCCCGTTTATCGCACAACTGACCGGCGGCCTTGGTTTTGGTGCGCTGACGGCGTGGTTTGTGCTCGCCATCATGATCGTCCCTACCATCACCACGCTCACCATCGATGCTCTCAATTCCATTCCCATGGGCATTCGCGAGGCATCGTATGCCATGGGCGCCACCAAGTGGCAGACCATCTATAAGGTCGTGCTACCTGCCGCGAAGCTGGGTATCGTTGATGCCATCGTGCTGGGTATGGGCCGTGCCATCGGCGAGACCATGGCCGTGCTCATGGTCGTAGGTAACGCCCCGGTTATTCCCGACAGCATTGCGAGCCCCATCTCGACGCTCACGAGCCAGATTGCGCTCGACTTGAGCTATTCCTCGGGTCTGCATCGCTCGGCGCTGGTCGGCATGGGCGGGGGCCTGTTTATCATCTCCGCCACGCTGGGGGGCAGCGGCCGTCTGATTTCCAAGAAGAAGAGGGGGTAGGCTATGTCCGATTCCGTTGACACGACGGTCGATACGACCTCGTCGCGCGAGCGCATCAAGCGTGCCCTTTCCCACGGCAAGAAGGGCCGCATCAACAAGGACCTGTCCAACAAGATCATGCTTGGCGTGTTTCGTGCCGCTGCCTACATCACCACGCTGGTGCTGGTCGCTATCATCGCCTACGTGGTCATCAACGGCCTGCCACACATCTCGCTCGACTTTATCTTCGGTTGGCCCCAGGGCGTCAACGCCGAGGGCGGAATTTGGCCCACGATCGTCTCGACCGTCTACGTGACGGCGCTCGCCATGCTTATCTGCACGCCGATCGCTGTGCTGGCAGCCGTCTATCTGGCCGAGTACGCCAAGCAGGGCAAGGTCGTCGAGCTCATTCGCTACGCTGCTGACGCTTTGGCCTCGGTGCCCTCCATCGTTATGGGCCTGTTTGGCTACGCCTTGTTTGTCGAGGCCATGGGCCTGGGCCTTTCGATGGTCTCGGCCGCCCTGGCACTCGCGCTCTTGATGCTCCCCATCGTCATGCGCACCACCGAAGAGGCCATTCGCGCCGTTCCGCGCTATATCCGTTGGGGCGCGTACGGCCTGGGCGCCACCAAGTGGCAGGTTGTCTCCAAGATCGTGCTTCCTTCTGCCTTTGGCCGTATTGCCACGGGCATCGTTCTCGCCATCGGCCGTGCCATTGGCGAGACCGCGGTGGTGCTCTATACCATGGGGCAGGCCATCAATCTACCTATTTCGCCGCTCGATTCCGGCCGCCCCATGACGGTTCACCTGTATCTGCTTGCCAACGACGGCATCAACATGAACGCAGCCTACGGCACTGCGCTCTTGCTGATGGTGATCATTTTGGCCTTCAACCTGTTTGCGCGCTTCCTGTCGCGCAAGCGTCGCTAGTTAAGGAGTCCCATGTCCGTTTATCAGTCCGCTCCCACGTTGGAGCAAGCGGCCATTACGGCCAAGGATTTCAACTTTTGGTACGGTGACTTTCATGCGCTGACGGGGCTTGACCTCAACATCGCCAAAAACGCCATCACCTCCTTCATTGGCCCTTCGGGCTGCGGCAAGT
>URTW01000104.1 GCA_900550815.1 uncultured Collinsella sp. | reverse complement strand
TTATCGCTGTACTTTACGGCGAGCGCGGTGCGGACGAACGCGCCCAAGCTGGTGAGCAATTGCGTCAAGTGCGGCAACTGCGCGCGGCATTGCCCGCAGCACATCGATATCCCCGGGCGCTTGGACGACGTACGCCGCCGTTTTCAGCCTGGCCCCGTGACGGCGGTGCTTAAGGCCTTCGGCAAAACGCGCTCCTCGTGACCCTTTTATAACTTGCGCTGGAATAGTTCCTGCTTGCGGCAGAATAGGGCTTAAACAGGGACTATTCCACCGCAACTGAAGGGGGCTGTCGTGGGCCATCGGGATTCATGGGATGATTCGCGTGAGGTTCGTTGGGGCATTTTGGGCGCTGGGCACATTTCTCATCGATTTGCATCGTCGCTCAAGAAGGTCGACGGGGCACGGCTGGTGGCTGCGGCCGGCCGCACTCCTGCACATGTCGAGGAATTTTGCCGAGCGTTTTCGATTGATGCTGCGCATGGCCATGCCTCGGTCGACGATAACGGCGATGCGGCTTATGACGCGCTGATTGCCGACCCCGATGTCGACGCAATTTACTTGGCTCTTCCGCATGGCATGCATACGCGTTGGGCCTGTCGCGCGCTGTGCGCCGGAAAGGCCGTGCTGTGCGAAAAGCCGGCCGTTTTGAGTGAGGAAGAGGCTCTCTCGATTGCCTCCACCTCTCGCGAGCGCGGCGTGCTGTTTATGGAGGCGATGAAGAATCGGTTTTGCCCGATGCGCACTCGCGTGAAAGACTTGCTTGCGTCGGGTGAGCTTGGCCGTATCGTCTCGATTGAAAGCGTGCAAAAGCTCGATTACGGCGAGTCTCCTTCGGGCTATCTGCTTGATCCGTTGCAGGGCGGCTGTCTATATGACATGGGCTGTTATGCGGTCGGTTGGTTTGAGGATTTGCTCGCGGACGCGTGCGAGGTTTCGTCCCGTGAAGTTCGCTGGCGTGACGTATCAGGCGGCCGTGTCGATTGGGCCGACGAGATCCATATGAGCGTCGGCGGTATACCCATTCATATGGTGTGCGACGGCAAAGCAGCATATGAAAGCCGCTTAACGATTGCCTGCGAGCGGGGCTCGTTGGAAATCGAGCGTCTTCATCGCCCCGAGCTCGCCCATGTGAAGTACTCCGACGGTCGAGCACTCGAAATCGATGCACCATTTGAAGTCGATGATTTTTACGGTGAGGTGTCGCATGCGGCGCAGCTCATTCAGGCGGGGAAGCTCGAAAGCCCCATCATGTCCCTAGCCGCCACACAGCGCTGTGCGCACATCATCGATGCGATTCGCTTGGAACTTTAGGGCGTGGGGGCATGGCGCCAACGCCTGGAATGCCTTGGAGGCCTTTTCCCCTGATGCCTCTTTTATATCTTGCGGTGGATTACGGTCTGTTTGCGCCAAAATATGGCACCAATAGACCGTATTTCACCGCAACTGATGAGGGGGAGTTGGAGATGCTGACGATCGGGTGTCATCTTTCGACGACGAAGGGCTATCGGGCAATGGGGGAGACGGCGTTGTCCATTGGCGCCAATACCTTTGCATTTTTTACGCGCAACCCGCGCGGTGGCAAGGCAAAAGACCTTGACATGGATGACGTGGCGGCTCTGCGCGAGCTTATGGCGCAAAACGACTTTGGACCGCTGGTGGCGCATGCCCCGTATACCTATAACCCCTGCTCCGCTAAGGAGCGGGCGCGCGAGTTTGCCTTGGAGGCTATGGCGGAAGATTTGCAGCGTCTGGAAGCGCTGCCCGGCAACTACTACAACTTCCATCCTGGCGCGCATGTGGGACAGGGGGCAGACGCCGGCATTCAGATGATTGTCGACACGCTGTGCCAGGTGATGTTTGAGGGGCAGCAGACGACGGTATTGCTCGAGACCATGGCGGGCAAGGGCACCGAGGTGGGTCGTAGCTTTGAGGAACTGGCGCTCATCATTGAGGGTGTTGCCGGCAAGCGCCCCGAGCTGTCGGCCAAGCTGGGCGTTTGTTTGGATACCTGCCATGTGAGCGATGCCGGCTACGACATCATCCATGATCTGGACGGCGTACTCGACGAGTTCGATCGTGTGGTGGGTATCGAGCGCCTGCGCGCCGTGCATATCAATGACTCCAAGAACCCCTGCGGCGCCCATAAGGACCGCCACGAATGCATCGGTAAGGGCTACCTGGGTAGCGAAGAGTTTGGCGGCGGTATGCAGGTTATGCAGAATATTGTATCGAATGGCCGCTTGCGCGCATTGCCATTCATTTTGGAGACACCGAACGAACTTGCAGGTTATGCGGCTGAAATCAAATTGTTAAGGTCATTGCAGCAGTGATGACTGTCATAAAGTGGAGTGCTCCATTCACGTTATGGGTTTGTTTCAATCAGTTTTCTCATTGCAGATTCGTAATTCCGGGTGCATAATAGCCAACAGTTTTTGCAGACCTCTGAATCAAACGAGGTCACCGGAAGGAGACTGATTATGAAGCTGAAGAAGCTTGGCGCATTTGCCGCCACGGGTGCTATGGCGCTCGCCCTTGCTCTGACGGGCTGCGGCTCGTCCAACGCCACCTCTGGTTCTGATGCCGGTTCCAGCAGCTCTGACGACGCTAAGGTCGAGAAGGTCGACGGCTCCAAGGAGTACGCGCTCGTCAAGGACGGCACGCTGACCGTCGGCACCTCTGCCGAGTACGCGCCGTTTGAGTACAAGGATGACAACGGCGACTACCAGGGCTTTGACCTTGAGCTCATCAAGGCTATCGGTGACAAGCTGGGCCTGGATGTCGAGTATGTCAACAATGACTTTGACACGCTGGTTCCGGGCGTCGCTTCGGGCGCCAAGTATGACGTTTCCATCGCGGCTATCACCGACACGCCCGAGCGTGAGAAGGAAGTCACTTTCTCTGATTCCTACTACATGGACGATCAGGCTATCGTGACCAAGGTCGATAACACCGACATCACGGCCGATAACTTCAGCGAGAAGCTCAACAACTCCGACGCTACCATCATCGTCCAGTCTGGCTCGACCGCCGAGGCCTTTGCCCAGGAGAACTTCCCGAAGGCCAAGATCGTCCCCTACAAGGACGCCACCGAGTGCTTCAGCGCCCTGCAGTCCGATAAGGGCGACGCCGTAGTCACCAACCGCTCCGTTGCCAGCCAGCTGACCGCCGAGCAGTTCAACACCTGCCAGACCATCAAGCAGATCAGCACCGGCGAGGAGTACGCCATCGCCATCAACCAGGGCAACACCAAGCTCAAGGACGACATCAACCAGGCCATCAAGGACCTGACCGACGACGGTACCGTCGACGCCCTCATGGCTAAGTACAATATCAAGTAAAATAACTACTTGATTGCGCGCGGGCCCTTTCCGTTTTGCGGAGAGGGCCTTTGCGCTTCTCTTGACGGAGAGCGTTTCCGTCTCGTTTTGCCGGCAACTTCTACGATAGGAGCCACCTTGTCTCGACTGAACAAAGGGGCCGCGGAGCAGCGTTTTCCACTGTCCGCCTTGCTCCAAAAGCTAGCCTGCGTCATGGCCGTGGCGCTCGCGCTGGTGTGCGCGGGGGCATATGCGCCCACGACCGCTCAGGCGCTTGAGACCGCAAAGATTACCGCCCGACCCAACACCGGTTCGGGCAGCGATGTGGTCGGCGGCACCGAGACGCGCATTACCTGGGAAGTTCAGGCCGATGCCGACGAGGAGCTGAGCGGTCTTTCCTTGACGTTTGTCGACGGCACGACGTTTGGTACCGATGACACGCGATTGACGATGCTCTCGGGCGAGGACCTCATGGATCGTACGCCCATGAAGCCCACGTGCAAGGCTGACGGCCAGACGCTCAAGATTGACTTTGGCGAGACGGCGCCTGCCGGCGGCTTTTTCCGTGTCGAGGTTTACGGCGTGACCTTCCCCGTCGAGGGCGGCGATGAGGCCTTTAGCGGCACCTATACGCTCGCCGACGGGTCGACCAAGAAGATCTCCAAGATTCCGTCGGTGGAGATCAAGGGCGTGACGGCCTTCGATAACTTCCTGGCTGACCTTAAAGAGCAGCCGTGGGTCGAGGCGTGGAACTCCAATATGTTCCTGCGCCTGTTCCTGAACCCGGTCATTTTGGTCCAGAGCCTGCCGATCGTCTTCAAGGGCTTCCTTATGTCGCTCTCGATCGTGCTTGTGGCGTTTCCGCTGGCAATTCCCTTTGGCTTTGCGCTGTCGCTCATGCGCATCTCCAAGTCGCGCATCCTGCGCTGCCTTGCCGGCATCTACGTGAATATCATCCGCGGCACGCCGGCGTTCCTGCAGATCTACATTGCGTTCTTTGGCCTACCGCTTGCCGGCGTCAAGGTGGACGACTACGTCTTGGGCGTTATCGTCATGGCCATGAACTCGTCTGCGTACCTGTGCGAGATCTTCCGTGCCGGTATTCAGTCGATCCCCAAGGGTCAAAACGAGGCTGCTCGCTCGCTGGGCATGAATGCCTTCCAGACGCTGCTCTACGTTATGATTCCGCAGACGTTCCGCAATGTCCTGCCTACGCTGACCAGCGAGTTTATCTTGCTCTACAAGGACACGTCGCTGCTTGCCGCCGTGGGTGTCGTTGAGATCGTCATGAACGCCCGCACCATCGTGGCCACGACGGGCTCCATCACGCCGTATGTGGTTGCCGCTCTGTTCTATCTGGTCATTACCCTGCCGCTTGCGCGCTTGGTGAGCGGTCTTGAGGCGAGACTTCTGGGGACGGCCGAAACCAAAAAGAAGCGTCCCACCAAGAGCGCCGGACAGGTTGTCGCGACGCCCGCCGATCATATCGCCGGTCTGTAAGGAGGTCCTGTCATGAGTGAAACGAATTCCAACGAGGTCGTTGTCAGCATCAAGAACCTCCAAAAGGCTTTTGGCGATAACGTGGTTCTGCGTGATATCGATCTGGACGTGCACAAGGGTGAGGTCGTTGTGGTCCTGGGCCCCTCGGGCTCGGGCAAGTCGACGATGCTTCGCTGCATCAATCGCCTGGAGCATCCCACGAGCGGCTCGATTGTCGTTGAGGGCGTGGATGTGTGTGCCAAGGGCGGCGACCTCAATAAGGTACGTACGCACTTGGGCATGGTGTTTCAGCAGTTCAACCTGTTCCCGCACCTGTCGGTCAAAAAGAACGTCATGCTTGCGCAGCAAAAGGTGCTCAAGCGCAGTAAGGAAGAGGCCGAGAAGATCGCCATCGAGGAGCTGACCAAGGTCGGCCTGGCCGAGCGCATCGATTTTATGCCGAGTCAGCTTTCGGGCGGTCAGCAGCAGCGCGTGGCCATCGCCCGCGCCCTGTCGATGAATCCGCACGTGATGCTCTTTGACGAGGCCACGTCGGCGCTCGATCCTGAGCTTGTCCGTGATGTATTGGGCGTCATGCGCGACCTAGCACGTGACGGTATGACTATGATCGTGGTAACGCATGAGATGGGCTTTGCCCGCGATGTCGCCGACCGCGTCGTCTTTATGGACGGCGGCGTCATTGTGGAAGAGGGTACGCCGAGCGAGGTCTTCGACCACCCCAAGAGCGAACGCACCAAGGCGTTTTTGGGCAATATCTCGTAGCGGCGCGTCGAAGTTGTCGATATAACAAATGGGGACCGGATAGTATCCGGTCCCCGTTTTTGTTTGGGTATGAGCGACTGTTGTTGTGCGGTACTCGGCTGTCAGTTGCCTTGCGACTTTCTGACGGCTTCGTTAGGCCAGCTCCGCTCCCAGGGCCTTGCAGGCCGCTTCGCCCTCATCGTCGGGGGCGTCGTAGCAAATGACGGAATCGACGACGTTGACGCCTGCCTCGTCGGCATCGGCCTTCCAGTTGTCCATCCACTCGCCCTCGGCCCACGAATAGGAGCCAAAGAGGACGACCTTCTTGTCGCCGAGAGTCTCCTTGACCTCGTCCCACATAGGCTGGAACTCGTCATCCTCACGCTCCTCGGACCCCATGGCGGGGCAGCCGAAGGCAATGGCGTCATAGCTGGCGGCCTTGTCTGCGGAGAAGTCGGCGCAGGAGATGACCTCTGCCTCGGCGCCGGCACCGGTTGCGCCCTCGGCAACGAAGTTTGCCATGGCCTCGGTGTTGCCTGTACCGCTCCAGTAGACGACTGCGATCTTGCTCATATGTTTTCCTTTCGGTTGTGCGGCGTGCGGCCGCGTTTTGTATGCTCTATCGGGCTGCCTGGACAAGTTGTCCCAGAGGGCAGCCCTGTTGATAGATGTAGGTAAGGTATTGCGTGCATGCGCGATAGGAATCGAAGGTCGTGCGCGCCTGCTCAACGTTTGTGTATACCTTCCATGCGCCAAAGACCTTATAGTTTTCGCCGTGCTGGACGATAAACTGATGGACATCTTCGTAGGGATAGCCCAAAAAATAGCCAATTTCGTGGGGGAACTCGCACATGCACCCCGTATCGCAGTGCCTATTTCGCGCGAGCGCGCAGACGCTGCCGTCATAGGCGCTCTCTGCGGCATTGCTGCTTGCCAGCGTGATGCGCGCGGCGAGCTGCACCAGGGACGCGGGCAGGTTGTGGACATCGTAACCTTCGGCGGCAAGCGCCGTCGTGGCGCGGGGGTCGGAGAGGTATCGCATGAGGTCCGCAGGGCGGTACACTTAGAGGAGCGCTCCGCAGGGGCGCCAGACCAAAACGCTCATATGGATCCCGAGTGGCTGGAGCTCGCAGTTGCATTGGGCTATGACGGCGAGCAGGCGAGAGCGTCGCTCTTCGATATGGGTGGCGCTGGGTTTTCCGTTTTGGTTGGCGTAAACGCCGGGATAGGTAAAGAGCGAAGCCGGCTTGATACCTGCGAGCGTAGGGGAGCAGTTGCGCACGACAGCCGTTTGGTATGTTGGGATGTCAATGGTTCGAGTCACGATGTCCCTTTCGGGTCCTCAGTTGTTAGCCTAGGAAAACTTATACACGAAAGTAAGCCATGGTCAACAAAAAAGTTTGAAGAGGGAAACTAATTGACCGAACAGACATGATTTTGGGTTAAGATGGGAACACACCATGAGGGTATCTAGATAGGGCTACT
>URTW01000103.1 GCA_900550815.1 uncultured Collinsella sp. | reverse complement strand
CTCCTCGTCGACAAGGGCGAGGAAAAGATCCCGGTTGATGCCCGCCAGCTCGGCGTCGCGCACACGGTGGGAAATGTTTTCGATCTGCCCCATGAGGGCCTTGATCTCCTCACCACGGAAGAGTGTGCCGTTAGGGGCCTCTACTTCCATGTCGTCGCTCACGCGCTGCATCAGGAAGGCGTTCAGCTCGTAATCGTCCTTGATGAACTTCTCCATCCTGCTGTTGTGCGCCCGGTACAGCGGCGGCTGCGCGATGTACAGGTAGCCGCGGTCGATGAGCCCCGCGTAGTTGCGGAAGAAGAAGGTCAGGAGGAGCGTACGGATGTGCGCGCCGTCCACGTCGGCGTCGGTCATGATGACGATCTTGTGGTACCGCAGCTTGTCGTAATCGGTGTCCTCCTCGCCGATGCCCGCGCCCATCGCGGTGATGAGCGCCGTGACTTCCTTATTGGCGAGCATCTTGTCGAAGCGGGTGCGTTCCGTGTGCAGGATCTTGCCGCGCAGGGGCAGAATCGCCTGGATGTCTCGGCGACGGCCGTCCTTGGCCGAACCGCCTGCCGAGTCGCCCTCTACGATGAAGAGCTCGGTCAGCTCGGCATCGCGCACCGAGCAGTCGGCGAGCTTACCGGGCAGGGACGCCGTCTCGAGCAGGCTCTTGCGACGGGTCGCTTCGCGCGCCTTGCGGGCGGCATTGCGCGCCTTGCAGGCCTGTTGCGCCTTCTTGACGATCTCGCGAGCGGGCTTAGGGTGCTCCTCGAGGTAATCGGCAAGGCCGTCGGTCACGATCTTGAGCGTGAGCGCGCGCATATAGGAGCTGCCGAGCTTGGCCTTGGTCTGGCCCTCAAATTGCGGGTCGGGCAGCTTGACCGAGATAACGGCCGAAAGGCCCTCGCGCACATCGTCGCCGGTCAGGTTGGCGTCTTTTTCCTTGAGCAGGTTCTGCTTGCGCGCGTAATCGTTGATCACGCGGGTGAGCGCGGTGCGGAAGCCCTCAAGGTGCATGCCGCCCTCGGGGGTGTAGATGTCGTTGGCAAACGACATGACGTTCTCGCCGTAGCCGCTATTCCACTGCAGGGAAACCTCGACCTCGCCCATCTTGGTCACAGGCGCGTCCGGGTCCGATTTGCCCTCAATGTAGATGGGCTCCTTAAAGGCCTCGGGGACATCCTTGCCCTCGTTGAGGAACTTGACGAAGTCGATGATGCCGCCCTCGTAGCAAAACTCCTCCACGTGGGGAGTCGCCTCGCGCTCGTCGGTCAGCACGATCTTGAGGTTCTTATTGAGGAACGCCGTCTCCTGCAGACGGTTGTGCAGCGTATCGAAATCGTAGATGCAGGTCTCGAAGATCTCGTCGTCGGGCCAGAAGGTGACGGTGGTGCCCGTCGAATCCGAGGTGCCCACGACCTCCATCTTCTTGACGGTCTTGCCGCGCGAGAACTCCATCTCGTAGGTGTTACCATCGCGACGAACCTGAACGACCACGCGCTTGGACAGTGCGTTGACGACGGAGATGCCCACGCCGTGCAGGCCGCCCGAGACCTTATAGGCCGAGTTATCGAACTTACCGCCGGCGTGCAGGATCGTCATGACGACCTCGAGCGTCGGGATCTTTTTGATAGGATGCTCGTCGACGGGGATGCCGCGCCCGTTGTCGACGACCGTGATGGAGTTGTCGGCGGGGACCGTCACCTGTATCTCGGTGCTGAATCCGGCCATGGCCTCGTCGACGGAGTTGTCAACGATCTCCCACACCAGGTGATGCAGACCGCTGGCGCTCGTCGAGCCGATATACATGCCCGGGCGCTTACGAACGGCCTCGAGACCTTCGAGAATCTTAATCTCGCCGCCATCGTAATCGTTTTCGTTTGCCACACGTCCTCCTTCAGTCAAGAAAATGTGTACAGCCTTACTAGTTTATCGTAAAAAAATACCCTCGGGAACGAGGGTATTTGGCTCTACAAGGCCACCAGATGCGATTTAAGGCTCTTTTTTGCTTTGCACGCCCTTGGCCCACTCGGCACTGGCTCTCATGGCATTCTCGAGGGCCTCGCGCAGTTTTTTGTCTTCGATGGGCGCCACTTGGCGCTCAATCTCGGTGCGCTCGGCCTCACTGAGGTCGGCGTGCGGGGCCGACGGGCGCTCGGTCGTCGCCGGGCGCAGGCGCTCCTTGGCGGCGGGCGGCGTGTGACCGGGCGCGGTGGTTTTGAACACCAGACCGTCCACATGCGCACCGGCGCGCTCCATGCGCGCGCGAATGATCTCGCGCAACAGCGTCATTTCCTGCGTCCACGAGGGCGAATCGAGATATACCAGCAGCTCATTGGACTCGGGCAGGTAGCGCAAGCCCGTCACATGCCGCCCCTCGCGCGTGCCCGAGCACACCGCGTTCCACGCGCGATAGACCGCGCGCGACTCCTCGGCAGCCTCCATCTGCGCGCGGCGCTCAGGTGTCGCGGCCGTCAGGATGCGCTGACGCTCTGCGTTCAAAAATCCACTGAAGGCAACCGTTTCGCTCTCGCGCTCGTAATTAGCACGTCTCACCCATGCTCACCACCTTGGCTCGATCAAGCAGGTCATCGGTAAAATACCCCAGGTTGGTCGTGGTTATGACCGTCTGGATATCATCGCCGATCAGCCGCAGAAAAGCACCGCGGCGTTCGCCGTCGAGTTCGCTCATCACGTCGTCCAAAAGCAGCAACGGGGCGGTGCCCAGGACATCGCGAGCCACGGCCACCTCCGCCACCTTCCAGGCCAGAACCAACGTTCGCTGCTGACCTTGGCTGGCAAATGAACGGGCGGAGCGACCCGCCACGGTAAACTCAATCTCGTCGCGATGCGGTCCCACCAACGTCACGCCGCGGCGAATTTCCTCGTCGGCGTGCTCATCAAGGGCAGCCAGCATGCGCTCGTACGCCCAGCCCTTCAGCTCTTCGCGATCATCGACCTGGGGCAAATCCCCCAGCGTGGACGTATAGGTCACGTTGGCAGCCTCACCGGATGCCACTTGCCCGTAGGCAGTGTGCACATGGCCCGCCAGCCGGTCGAGCAGGGCCAACCGGTGCACAAGCAGGGCCGAGCCCGCGCGGGCAATCGAATCGTTCCACGCGCCGAGCATCTCGCGACAGCACCAGGTCTCCTTGAGCAGGGCGTTACGCTGGGTCACGCAGCGTCCATAGGTGCTCGCAAGATCGGCATAACGTGCGCTCAGTTGCATGCCAAAGTCATCGAGGGCGGCGCGGCGCACACTGGCGCCTCGCTTAACCATGTCCAGATGGTCGGGGCAAAACAGCACGCTCGGCAGAACCCCGCGCACACCGGCGGCAGAACATCTCTTGCCGTTGCGGCTAAACGAGCGCTTACCGTCCTCCGCGTTCAATCCCATATCAAGCACGCGGCCGTCGCCCTCGAGCCTCAGCTCGACCTTGCACGAGCCCACGCCGTCATGGACGAGCTCGGCTGCGGTCGGATGCCTAAACGAGGCGCCGCTCGTCAGCAGCTGCAGCGCCTCTATGAGATTGGTCTTTCCCGCCGCGTTGGGTCCCGCAAGTATCGTCACGCCCTCGTCCAGAGCAAGGCGATAGCTATCGAAGCTGCGGTAGTGCGCGACGGAAAGATCGCGGGCGAATATGGTCATAGGGCGGCTGCTAGATGCGGACCGGCATGACCAGGTACAGGTAGTTGATCTTGTCGTAGGACTTGAAGATGCCCGCCTGCGAGTAGCTCTTGAGCTCCAGCGTGATCTCCTTCTCCTTGGACAGGGCATTGAGGCAGCCGAAGATGTAGTGGTAGTTGAAGGCGATGGTACCCGACTCGCCCTCGGCCTCGACATCGATCGTCTCCTGCGCAAGGTCTTGGTCATTGGAAATGGAGGACAGGCCCATCTGCCCGTTCTCGACATCGATCTCGAACTTGACAGCGGGGTTGGCGCTCGCGATAACGGCCACGCGCTTGAGGGCGGCGTTAAAGGCGGCGACGTCGATCTTGACGCTCGTCACGCACGAATCGGGGATGAGCTGCTTGTAGTTGGGGTACACGCCCTCGATGCGGCGAGACACGTAGGTGGTGTTGCCGGCCTCAAAGACAACCTGGGTGTCAGTAGCCCCGATCATGATGGTCGCCTGGCAGGCCATGATGTTCAGCGCGTCGTTAAAGGCGTCGGCCGGAACGTTGAGTTCAAAGGAGCCCTCGAGGGTCGAGGTCTCGACCTGCGTATCGCACACGGCCAGGCGGAAGGAATCGGTCGCCACCAGGCGCACGGTGTTGTTCTCGACCTTCATGTGCACGCCACCCAGGATGGGGCGGGCCTTGTCGGTTGAGGTGACGCGCCACACGCGGCTGACCATCTCGGACAAGATATCGGTCGGCAGCTCCACGGCGCTCTCGATGGCATAGGCCGGAAACTCGGGGAAGTCATTGGCATCGAGCGTGTTCAGGCGGAACGAGCTCTTCTCGCAACCAATCAGCACCTGGCGCTCGGACAGCTCAAAGGTGACCGGGGCATCGGGGAGGGTCTTGGTGATATTGGAGAGCATCTTACAGGGGAGAACCATCTCGCCCTCTTCTTCGACATGCGCCGCGATGCGATGACGGATCGAGATGGTGTAGTTAGAGGTCTGGAATTCCAAGATGCCGTCTTGCGCCTTGACGAGCACGCCCGACAGGATGGGAAGGGTGGATGCCGAAGCGACACCCTTCATAACGACGCCGATGGCTTGTGTGAGCGAGCTCTGGCTGACGGTGAACTTCATCTTTTAATACCTTTCTATAGATATAAATATCTTAATAATAGTAATAGCACTGACGAAACTGTTGATTACTCCCAAAGACGCAGGTCAGACCCAGAAAGAGAATCGACAGCAACCTGTGTGCAACAGGGGTGGTTTTCCACGTTCAAAACCTGTGCAAAACTTTTCATCACCGCGGTTTGGGTTTTAGACACCTTATGCCCGTGGTTTCGACAAATTTTCAACAGGTGTCTCTATTTCCCTACGAGCGCAGTGTAATTTTATCGCGCAGCGACTTGAGGTCTTCGGTGACGGCGCGGTCTTCCTGGATCATCTTCTGGACCTTTTTGTAGCTCGTGCTGACGGTCGAGTGGTTGCGGTTGCCAAATTCGGCGCCCACCGCCGTGGTCGTCATCTCGCACATCTCGATGGCCAGATAGATGGCAATGTGGCGTGCCTTGGCGATATTGGCGTTGCGTCGCGGGCCGATGAGCTCCTCGTGCGTCACGCCGTACTGCTCTTCAATGACGGACTGAACCGTCTGGACGTTGATTTTTTTGGCCGATGTGTCGAAGTACTGGCTGGCAATGGCGTCGATATCGTCAAAGGTGAGCTCCCCGCCCTCGCGCTCGCGGTCGCCCGCCTCGCCGGCGCAGCGCTCGCAAAAGCTCTCGAGTTCGCGAATGTTGGTGCCCGACACCTCTGCCATGTGTTTAAAGTGCTCGTCGGTCAGGTGCCCGCCGTCGCCCCCATAGGCTGCCAGCAGCGAGTCGTCGCCTGCCTCGGGAGCGGCGACGATGGTGTTCTCGTAATAGCGCTGCAAGATCTTGTATTTCATCTCGTAGCTGGGCTCTGCGACCAGGCAGAGCATGCCGGCGGTGAAGCGGCTGGTCAAACGCTCGTCCATGCTCAGGTCCTTGGGGGCGCGGTCTGCCGCGATGACGACCTTCTTGTTGTTGCGGATGAACTCGTCCATGAGCTGGAAAAAGTAGTCCACGCTCGCGCGCTTGCCGATGATGTTTTGGATGTCATCGATGATGAGCACGTCCACGCCGTGGTACGCCTGCATGATGGGGGCGTTGCTCTTCTTTTGGCGGTCGAACTCGGTCATCAGGTCGTCCAGATATGCCTGGGAGTTGGCATACTTGACCTTGATCTCGGGCGACTTCTCGGCGAGCTCGTTTTTGATAGCGAGCAACAGGTGGGTCTTGCCCAGGCCCGATTTGCCGTAGATGAACAGTGATGTGCATGTGCCGCGCTCGTCCGCGAGGGCGGCATACTTGAGTGCCGAGCGATAGGCATGGCTGTTCTCGGGGCCGTAGACAAAGTTCTCAAAGGTAAATTTTGAGTTCGCGGCGAGCGGGGCTCCCTCCGTATTCTGCTCGGCCGGCACGGTCGGTGCTGGCATGGGTGAAGTGGGGGTCGCAGCTTGCGTGGGTTTAGTCGGCGCTCCACCCTTCATCTGGTTCATCATGCGACGAAAATCATCGGCCGAGAGCGTGTTCTTGATTGCAATGCCCGAATCCGCGCCCGCCGCTGCGTCGTGAGCGATGGGCATGTGCGTGACGGGTGCGTTCGTTGACGTCGCTGCCGCGGTCGGCAACGGTGCCATGGTTTCACGGGAAACATCGCTGTGCTGGTGCTCGATTATCGGCACGTCGCCTGCGGAGGCCGGCACCGTCGGGGAAGCAGCGGGAGCCGTGGCGGGCGCCGTCGCGGCAGCGGATTCCGTCGCGGCGCCTTGCGGTGCCACGATGTCGAGCGCAATCGGTGCAAAGGCGATTTCTTCCAGATAGGCCTCAATGGTTGGCTGATGCTTTTTGAGCTGCGCGATGGCAAAGCGCGAGGGGGCCTCGATCGTGAGCGTATCTTCGGTCAGGCTTATGGCGCGCGATTGCCCCAGCATGTTGATGAGGCGTGCATCTTGGCCGTCGCGCTGGCAAAAGGCGATGGCATCCCCCAGGATGATGCTTGCTTCCTCGTCCACTGTCTCTCCCGTTCTTTAGCCCTGAGCTCGCACGCGAGCGGCGCCGAGTTCGGTCAGATGGTATTTCTGGCCATGCTTGATGACCAAGCCGGCCTGCGCCAAGTCATTGAGCGTGCGTGACCAAGTGGGGGCCGAGTTTCCAAACGCCCTCGCCAGATCGGTTGCACCGCACGCTTGATTTTGCGCCAGATAGCCCAGCGCGGCGTTGCCGCGATCGCTTACGAACACGTCCGGTTGTGGCTGCGCATACTGATTTGCTGCATTAGGATACATCATTTGAGCTGCTGGTTGTTGAGAACTCTGCATCGGCGGCATTTGCTGTTGAAAACTTTGAGGCCACTGTTGGTAAGGCTGCAAAGGCATCTGCTGGGCCCAAGGGTTGTACTGCTGCTGCGGCATCTGCTGGTACGGCTGCTGATATCCCTGCTGGTACTGCTGCGGGAACTGCTGGCCATACCCCAGTGGCGGCATCTGCT
>URTW01000102.1 GCA_900550815.1 uncultured Collinsella sp. | reverse complement strand
ATAGACGCAAGAGCACTGCTTATTTGGAGCTCGATCTGTGCGGTCGACGCGTAACTACGCGCGTTGGCCTTGCTGTGCTTTCAGCCGAGCAGCGCACAATGCGAAACCTAAAAAAGGCGATCGCCTAACTGCAGGCGACTGTTTAACGGAGCAAGGGGGATCCCCGAGGCGGGGATAACGGGATCAATAGGGAAGAGAGGAACTTATTTTGAACACCAAATCTAAGAGCGCAAAGCAAAAAGGGAAGCTGAGTGCGTTTGAACCGTATGCGTTGATGGCATATGACATTGTGGCAACTTTTATTGCCGTGTTTGTCGCATCATGGGGAACGCAGCATTGGGCGACGCTCAGCGGGGCAGCCGGTGCATGTCCGGCTATTCTTGTTCTTGCGCTTGTTAACGTTGTCGTCTTTTGGTTCTTCCATATGTATAGCAGCTTGTGGCGCTATGCAAGCATTTCCGAGGCTGGACGTATTGTTGCTGCTGTAACGGTAAGCTCAGTTATTGGCGACGTTATCTTTAACGTGTTTATTGGCTACGACATGACCCTTCGTGAGGACGTTATGGCATGGGCTGTCGTCCTCATTATTTGCGGTGGCGGCCGTTTTGCCATACGTGCAATATATGGTAGCCAGCTCTGGCGCTTTAAAAGCAATTCCGATGCGCATCTCCCGCGTACGCTCATCGTAGGAGCAGGGGAGACCGGCTCTCTCTCCATCAAACGTATGCTCAACGGAGACCCTGATATGATCGGTGATCCGGTTGCCGTTGTTGACGATGACCCCAATAAGCAAAACCAGCGTATTCATGACGTAAAGGTCTGCGGTACTTGCGCCGATATCCCTACTATTGCGCACGATTGTGAAGCGGAGCAGATTGTCGTGGCAATTCCGAGCGCCACGCATGAAGAGCGTCAGCGTATCTATGACCTGTGCATGAAGACGGGTCTTAGGGTCCTTACGCTCCCCAATGTCCGCGATATTCCGCAGGATGGTGTAGGCAGGGTTGCCCTTCGTGAGGTCGAGATCAGCGACTTGCTTTCTCGCGAGGAGAAGTCGCTTGATCTTAACCAGATGGGATACGTTACCGGTAAGCGCATTTTAGGCACGGGCGGCGGCGGATCTATTGGCTCAGAGCTTGTACACCAGCTGCTTCCGGCTAAGCCTGCGCAAATCGTGTTGTTCGACATTTACGAGAACACTACCTACGAGCTGTATCACGACATCATCAAGACCGCTCATGATCAAGGCACTGATATTCAAGTCTATATCGGCTCCATTACGCATCTCCCAGCGATTACCAAGGTTTTTGAGAAGTACCATCCTCAAGTTGTTTTCCACGCGGCAGCCCACAAGCACGTTCCCCTTATGGAACACAACGCCCGCGAGGCAATCGAGAATAACGTTTTTGGCACACTCAACGTCGTGCGTCTTGCTGACAAGTACCAGTGCAGCCACTATGTGCAGATTTCTACCGATAAGGCGGTTAATCCCACTAACGTAATGGGTGCCACCAAGCGTATGGACGAGATGATCGTTCAGTATTACGCGGCAAACAGTAAGACCATCTTTACGGCTGTTCGCTTTGGTAATGTTCTTGGTAGTCATGGATCGGTTATTCCGTTGTTTAAGCGCCAGCTTCGTGAGGGTGGCCCTATCACCATTACGCACAAGGACATCACTCGTTACTTCATGACCATCCCGGAGGCCAGCAAGCTTGTCATTACTGCCGGCGCCCTGGCGCATGGCGGCGAGATTTTTGTACTGGACATGGGTGAGCCGGTCAAGATCTACGACCTTGCCATCAACCTTATTACGCTAAGCGGTCTTAAGCCTGGCAAAGATATCCAAATTAAAGAGGTCGGTCTGCGCCCTGGCGAAAAGATGTACGAGGAGCTCCTTATGGACAACGAGCAGCTCCTGCCTACCAAGCACTCCGAGATTCGCATCTCTACGGTCGAGGCCGACAAGATGGAAGAGATCAAAGACAAGCTTGAAAAGCTTCATAACTGCCTCGACAAGGATAACGATACGGTTAAGTCCGTGCTCGCTGAGGTTGTACCTACATATCATCCGCAGTTTAACGATTAGGGATAAGGAGTCACGATGGATATCAAGCCCTTTGAGAACAAGGTTTGGCTAAGCTCGCCGACCATGCACGGCGATGAGCTCAAATACATTACCGAGGCATATGAGACCAACTGGATGTCGACGGTAGGGGAGAATATCAACGAAGTCGAGCGACAAATGGCCAATAAGATTGGTTGCGGCTATGCCGTCGCCCTTTCTTGCGGTACGTCTGCGCTGCATCTTGCCATGAAACTCGCTGGAATTAAGCCTGGGGATGAGGTCCTTTGCAGCGATATGACGTTCGACGCTACGGTGAACCCGGTTGTTTATGAGGGCGGTGTTCCCGTTTTTATTGATACCGAGCGTGACACTTGGAATATGGATCCTGTCGCTCTTGAAAAGGCCTTCGAACTGCTTCCGACTGCAAAGGTCGTTGTGGCGGCGCATCTTTACGGAACGCCTGGCAAAGTCGAAGAGCTTCGTTCAATTTGCGATGCGCACGGGGCTGTTCTTGTTGAGGATGCTGCTGAGTCACTTGGCGCCACGTATAAGCGTCGTCAGACTGGCACGTTTGGCGACATCAGCGCCATTAGCTTTAACGGCAATAAGATCATTACCGGTTCCGCTGGCGGTATGCTTTTAACTGATAGCAAAGAGGCAGCCGATAAAACGCGCAAATGGTCGACCCAGTCGCGCGAAGCCGCTCCTTGGTACCAGCATGAGGAGCTTGGTTATAACTATCGCATGAGCAATGTAATTGCCGGTGTCGTGCGTGGCCAGATTCCGTATCTGGAGGAGCATATTGCCCAAAAGAAGGCTATTTACATGCGTTACAAAGAGGGCTTTAAGGGTCTGCCGGTGAGCATGAACCCCTATGACCCTTACGTTTGTGAGCCTAACTTCTGGCTTTCTTGCCTGCTAATAGCCACTGACGCAATGTGCAAACAGGTTCGAGGCGAGAGTGAGGCACTTTCCGTAAGCGTGCCTGGCAAGAGCAGCCCCACCGAGATTCTTGAGGCTATTGCCGCCATTAACGCCGAGGGTCGTCCAATATGGAAGCCTATGCACATGCAGCCTATTTATCGCATGAATGCTTTCGTGACGCGTGAGGGCAATGGTCGAGCTAAGACCAACGCGTATATTTCCGGCGGTGCAACGGGTACAGATGGCTTGCCTTTGGATGTGGGCGCTGACATCTTCCATCGTGGTCTCTGCCTGCCCTCCGACAACAAGATGACTCCCGAGCAGCAGGACGTAATCATCGAAGTTATTAGGCGTTGTTTTGAGTAGGCTTGGTAACGAGACGTTCTATCAGCGATATGGCAAACGAGTCACTGACCTGTGCCTGCCTCTTGTCCTTCTCATTCTCATCTGGTGGGTACTGGCGATCGTGGCAATTCTGGTGCGCGTAAAACTGGGCAGTCCCGTGCTGTTCCGCCAGCCGCGCCCCGGCCGCGACGAGAAGGTGTTCAACCTATATAAGTTTCGCACGATGAACGACGATCGTGACGCCGACGGAAACCTGCTGCCCGACGAGCGGCGCTTGACGAAGTTCGGCCGTGCGCTGCGCTCCACGAGTCTGGACGAGCTGCCCGAGGTGTTCAACATCGTGAGGGGCGACATGGCGATCATCGGGCCGAGGCCGCTTCTAGTCGAGTACCTGCCCTACTACAACGACCGCGAGAGGCTCCGCCACTGCGTGCGACCCGGTCTCACCGGCCTCGCGCAGGTCAACGGGCGCAACTCCCTCAAGTGGGGCGAGCGCTTTGAGCTCGACGTTGAGTATGTGGAGAGCATCGACCTCGCCAATGACGTTCGCATCTTCCTGAGGACGATCGGCAAGGCGCTGAGCCGCAGCGACGTCTCGGACAATACCGCCGCAACTGAAGGCAACTTCGCGGAAATCAGGTCCCGCGAGATCGCAAGGGGGAAAGCAACCGATGAGTAACGGAACCAACATCCTCATCCTGAGCGCGGGAACGCGCGATAAGGTCGTGCAGTACTTCAAGCGCTCGCTCGCGGGCCGCGGCAGAGTGCTCGCTACCGACATGAGTGAGTACGCACCCGCCATCTACGAGGCCGACGAGCACTTCATCGTACCGAGTATGACCGACGAGGGATACCTCGACGTCATACTCGGGAGCTGCAGAGACAACGACGTCAAAGGGGTTCTCTCTCTCATCGCCCCCGAGCTCTCACTGCTCGCGAAGAACGCAGGTCGTTTCGAGGCCGTGGGGACCACGGTCATCGGATCCTCCTACGACCTTTGTGAGCTCGCGCTCGACAAGTTCGAGATGTTCAAGTGGCTCTCCTCCCACGGCTACCGCTGCGCACGCTCCTGGATGGACCGCGGCGAGTTCCACCGAGCCCACGAAAGCGGCGAGGTCGGGTTCCCCGTGTTCGTGAAGCCCGTCAGGGGCAGCGCGAGTCTCGCCATTTCCATGGTCTCGGACGCCAATTACCTCGACCTTATGCTCGCCCAGGGCGACGGGCTCATGATCCAGGAGTTCCTGGACGGCCAGGAGATCGGCGCCGATGTCTACGTCGACATTGTCAGCGGTAAGGTCGTCTCCATCTTCACCAAAAAAAAGCTCAAGATGCGTGCCGGCGAGACCGACAAGGCCGTCTCCTTCAAGGACCCTGTGCTCTTCAAGCTGATCGAGAGGTTTGTGGGGGAGACCGGCTTCAAGGGCCAGGTCGACATCGACGTTTTCTATATCGGCGGTGAGTACTACATCTCTGAGGTGAATCCGCGTTTCGGCGGAGGTTACCCGCACGCCTACGAGTCCGGGTGCGACCACATCGAGCTCATCGTCAACAACCTCGATGGCGTGGCCAACAAGCCGCGCATAGGGGAGTACGACGAGGGGATCGTTATGATGAAGTACAACGAGATTATGACGCTGAGGGGATAGCGGCATGCGGGTCCTCTTTCTGAGCCAGAGCCCCATGGAGTCCGGGGACACCGGCATATACACCGATCTCCTTAGGACGTTCGCCGAGCACGGTCACTCCGTTTACGCCCTCTCGCCGAGGGAAAGGCGTACGGGCCTGCCCACCGAGCTCGCACGCGTGGGCAGGATTAATATCATTCGCGTTGCGGTCGGCAACATAACCAAGACCAATCTGATTGAGAAGGGCATCTCGACGCTCTCCATTGGAGGCAGGTATCTCGACGCTCTCAAGCGTTTCGCCCCGGGCGTCGATTTCGACCTAGTGCTCTACGCAACGCCTCCCACCACCATCTCGGGTGTCGTGGAAAAGGTTAAGCGCGCGACGGGCGCCAAGGCTTATCTTCTTCTCAAGGATATCTTCCCGCAGAACGCGATCGACCTCGGAATGCTTAGCAGGAGCGGTCCCAAGGCGCCGATATACGCTTTCTTCAAACGCAGCGAGAGAAAGACCTATCAAGCCGCGGACTGGATTGGCTGTATGTCCCCGGCCAACAGGGACTATCTGCTCGCGCACGAGCCTTGGCTCGACCCGTTGCGGGTCGAAGGCATCCCCAATGAGATTATCCCGCGCGACCTCGCCGGGGAGGATCCTGAGGCCTTCCGCGCCAAGTACGGACTGCCCTACGACGAGAGAATCTTCGTCTATGGCGGCAACCTCGGAAAGCCCCAGGCGATCGATTTCTTCATCGAAGCGCTCCGCGAGAACGAGAAGGACCCCGCGGGGTTCTTTCTGATCGCAGGCAGCGGAACTGCGCGCCTCCTGCTCGAGGCCTACTTCGAGCAGGAGGCGCCCGCCCATGCGAAGCTCCTGGGGTCGCTCGGACGCTCCGAGTACGACACGATGTTGTGCGCTTGCGACGTCGGTCTCGTCGTTCTTGACCACAGGTTCACTATCCCCAACTTCCCCTCCAGGGTGCTCTCCTACATGCAGGCGGGGCTGCCTGTTGTGACAGCGACCGCCGAGGTTTGCGACATGGGCAGGATCGCCGAGGCCAATGGTTTTGGCGTTGCCGGGTCGAGCGCCTCGGCGGAGAGTTTCTTGGAGAAGTGCCGCGCCCTCACCAATGAGCAAATTGACGATATGGGCAAGAGGTCACGCCTCTACCTGGAGGAGAACTACACGTCCGAGATAAGCTACGAGCTGATAATGGAGCACTTCAATGGATAACCCTACTGTTTTCAAAGACAAGACCCTCATGATCACGGGCGGCACCGGCTCGTTCGGCAACACCGTGCTCAAGCACTTCATGAACACCGACCTGGCAGAGATCCGCATCTTCTCCCGCGACGAGAAGAAGCAGGACGACATGCGCCACCGCCGGCAGGAAATGGCGCCCGAACTCGCCTCCACGGTCCGCTTCTTCATCGGCGACGTCCGCAACGCCCAGTCGGTGCGCGACGCCATGCACGGCGTGGACTACATCTTCCACGCCGCCGCCTTGAAGCAGGTGCCCTCCTGCGAGTTCTTCCCCATGGAGGCCGTGCGCACCAACGTCATCGGCACGGACAACGTGCTTCACGCCGCCATCGACGAGGGCGTGGACCGCGTCGTGTGCCTTTCCACCGACAAGGCCGCCAACCCCATCAACGCCATGGGCAAGTCCAAAGCTATGATGGAGTCCATCATCTACGCCAACGCCCGCAACGGCGCCGGCCGCACCACCATCTGCTGCACCCGCTACGGCAACGTCATGTGCTCGCGCGGCTCTGTCATCCCGCTGTTCATCGACCGCATCCGCAAGGGCGAGCCGCTCACGGTCACCGACCCCAACATGACCCGCTTCCTGATGAACCTGGACGAGGCGGTCGACCTGGTGCAGTTCGCCTTCGAGCACGCCAACCCCGGCGACCTGTTTATCCAGAAGGCGCCGGCGTCGACCATCGGCGACCTCGCCGAGGCCGTGCAGGAGGTCTTCGGCCGCGTGGGCACCCAGGTGATCGGCACCCGCCACGGAGAGAAGCTCTTCGAGACCCTCATGACCCGCGATGAGCGCCTGCGCGCCGAGGACATGGGCGGCTACTACCGCGTCGCCTGCGACTCGCGCGACCTGAACTACGACAAGTTCGTCGTGAACGGCGAGGTGGAGACCCAGGCCGACGAGTCCTACACGAGCCACAACACCGAGCGGCTCGCCGTGGCCGACGCGTCGGTCGATGTGGCGACCGTGGCGTTCGGGGTGCGCAACTTCGGAGACCTCGGGGCCGGGCTGCGCGAACTGGCCCGCACAATAAACCCCGGGGGCAAAGTCGTTATCCTGGAGTTTTCGCGACCCC
>URTW01000101.1 GCA_900550815.1 uncultured Collinsella sp. | reverse complement strand
GCTCCCTTCTCGCAAATACTAATTTGTTCATTAGATGGTTCACAAATAATCATCTCACGTATAGTATTCAACTCCCCTGATTTTTCTATTGCATGAATACCTATCCCCAGATTCTCTTCATCAGCTGTAAAGCAAAAATAAATGGGTTCCTCTGGAATAGTCTGCTCTTCCAACAATTTTTCTAGCACAAGCAGCATTGCAGCATCTCCACCTTTCATGTCTGCCGTTCCACGTCCAAACATGCACCCCTTCTTCGTAACACCCATATGCGGTTGATTATCCCACTTTGACAAATTTCCGCATGCCACAGTGTCTAAATGTCCAACAAATGCCAGACCGCCTTCTTTTTTTCTTCCTTTTAATTTAATAATTAAAGATGATCTATTTTTTGAATGTTCAAATGGAATTACTGTTACTGCTGACTCTTTCTGTTTCCTTATTTGATATTCGGCCCGGCGCCTGCCTTTTGTCTCAACCTGTAACAGATAGAGCCGATTTGCCCGCCCAGATGTTACAGATTGAGATGTTTGGAGACTGGGATAGAGAGCCAGCCCCTGTGTGGTGGTTTTCCAGTTTGCCAACGATATACGCGCCGGCAAAAAAGTCTGCTATACTCTTTCCCGCTGTCCCCATCGTCTAGCGGCCAAGGACGCCACCCTTTCAAGGTGGATATCGCGGGTTCGAATCCCGCTGGGGGCACCACAAAATCTGAGAAGCCCGTTACCAATTCGGTGGCGGGCTTTTTGCTACCCATGCGCCGGGATTCGAACCCGACAGGGTGCGGAGCTGAGGAAACGCGAAGCGTTTTCCAGCGCAGCACGCAAGGAGCGAAGCGACGCGGCGAAAGCGGGCGGCGTCAGCCGCACGCGGACATCCCGCTGGGGGCACCATTTAAATCGAGAAGCCCGTTGCCCCCGCGGTGACGGGCTTTTTGCTACCGATACGCCGGGATTCGAACCCCGAGGGCATTAAATCACACTGTCATCCAAGGGACCGTGGGCAAAAAATAGCAAATATGAGTACTGTTATCAATTTAGTAACAGCGATTTCATGCCATCAGAAGGCGATTTAGACGCCAGGGGTCCTACGGCGGAAGCATTGCAAGCGTTTATCAGCTAAGTACTTGGACATATGTTGCGTAACACTGCATATTTTGCAAAAAGATAATGCTACAGGACTTGTGACAGTACTCATATTTGACGTTTTTTGCCCACGACCCCTTATTACGTGGGCGAATCAGTTGCGAAACGGACTCCTAAGCGTCCTTCGCAATCAAAAAACCGGGGCCCGCATGATGCGGACCCCGGCTCAATACCGTGACGATATGTCAGTTACGCTCTACACGTAGAACAGAATGTCGTCGTAGGTCGGAACCGGCCAGTAGTCGGCGGCCACGATCTCTTCCATGGCATCCACGGCAGCGCGCAGCGTATCCATAGCGGGAACGACCTCGTGCGCGTACACGTTGGCCTGCTCCTGCCCATCGAGGGCTTCGGCCTTCTGATGCACGGCGTCGAGCGCCTTGATGGAGTCGTTGATGGTGGTGATACCGTTGCAGAGCTTGTTGAGCGTGTTCTGCTCGCACTGCATGGCGGCCTCGGCACCGGCGGCACGAATAGTCTCTAGGCCCTTAGCGACCTTGGTGGCATAGGCAGTAATGACCGGGCGATAGGTACGACGCGCCTCGCGAACCATCGTGGTGGCCTCGATGTTCATGAGCTTGTTGTACTTCTCGAGCTTGCAATCGTAGCGGCACTGGGCCTCGGCCTTGGTCAGGACGCCCGTCTCCTCAAAGAGCGCAATGGCCTTATCGGAAACAAAGGCGGGCAAGGCGTCGGCCGTGGTCTTGTTGTTGGCAAGGCCGCGCTTCTCGGCCTCGACGGGCCACTCGTCGGAGTAGCCATCGCCGGAGAAGAGGATGCGCTGGTGGTCGGTCAGGACCTTCTTGCAGTACTCGAGCGCGGCGTCCTGGAACTCATCCTCGGGCGTACCCTCAAGCGCGTCGGCGAAGGACTTGAGCGACTTGGCCACGGCGGCATCGAGCACCAGGTTGGAGTCGGAGACGTTCTGCTCGGAGCCGCAGGCACGGAACTCGAACTTGTTGCCGGTGAAGGCAAACGGGGAGGTGCGGTTGCGGTCGGTGTTGTCCTGCATCAGCTTGGGCAGGGTATCGGCGCCCAGGTCGAGCACGCCGCGCGTGGCATGGACGGAAGCCTTACCATCGATGATCTTCTCGACGACCTCGGTAAGCTGGTCGCCCAGGAAGATGGACATAATCGCCGGAGGAGCCTCGTTGGCGCCCAGACGATGATCGTTGCCGGCCGAGGCAACGGAGGCACGCAGGAGCTCCTGATAGCTTTCGACGGCCTCGATCACCGCGGTGAGGAAGACGATGAACTGCAGGTTGTCGAGCGGGGTGTCGCCCGGATCGAGCAGATTCTCGGACTCGGTGCCAAGCGACCAGTTGTTGTGCTTGCCCGAACCATTGATGCCCTCAAAGGGCTTCTCGTGCAGCAGGCAGACCAAGTCGTGGCGGGAGGCGATGAGCTTCATCTTCTCCATCATGACCAGATTCTGGTCGATGGCCTCGTTGACCTCGCCATAGACCGGTGCGAGCTCATGCTGGCAGGGAGCGACCTCGTTGTGCTTGGTCTTGGCGGGAATGCCGAGCGCCCACAGCTCATCGTCCAGGTCCTTCATGTAGGCCGAGACGGTGGGGCGGATAGCGCCAAAGTAGTGCTCCTCGAGCTCCTGGCCCTTGCATGGAGCAGCACCAAAGAGGGTGCGGCCGGTGATGACCAGGTCCTTGCGCTTGCGGTAAGCGTCCTTCTTGATCAGGAAGTACTCCTGCTCGTCGCCCACGGAAGGAACGACCTTCTTGGGGGTCTTACCGAACAGCGCCAAAACGCGCTTAGACTCACGCGAGAGCGCGGTCATGGAACGCAGCAGCGGGGTCTTCTTGTCCAGGGCCTCGCCCGTGTAGGAGCAGAAAGCCGTGGGGATGCACAGGACATCGTCCTTGATAAAGGCGGGGCTGGTGGGATCCCAAGCGGTGTAGCCACGGGCCTCGAAGGTGGCGCGCAGGCCGCCGTTGGGGAAGCTGGAGGCGTCCGGCTCGCCCTGGATGAGGTTCTTGCCCGTAAACTTGGTAATGGCGGTGCCGTCGGGGTTGGGCTCCAGGAAGCTGTCGTGCTTCTCGGAAGTAATGCCCGAAAGCGGCTGGAACCAGTGCGCGTAGTGCGTCGCGCCCTTGGAGATGGCCCAGACCTTCATGGCATGGGCAACGGCGTTGGCCACATCCAGGTCGAGCGGCTCACCGCCCTCGAGGGTTGCAGCAAGGCGCTTCCAAATGTCCTTGGGGAGGTAGTCCTTCATGACTTCCTCAGAGAACACCATGGTCCCGAAGCGGTCAGTAAGTTCGGCCATACGGAACTCCCTTCGTATCGGCACCGCGTGAGAAGCGGTGTTGATTACTAACGAACGAGTCATAGCTTAGACTCGCCGTGTTTCCGCGACATTACCGTTATGTTGCTGTCGCGAAACCAATCAATGAGGTTACCCTATCGAGGCGGCGTTGCCACCCTCAACAGCCAATCAACTGCATAAATTGCAGACCTCTCCCCATAGTTTAAGGGTAGTCAATTTGGGATGGAGCTCTATTAACTGGTATTTTGCATCAGATACCAGTCTTTATAGTCCGTGCCTAGATTAGCCGCTCTGTTATAGAGAAAGCCGATAGCAAGGCATCTTTGATTGGTATCCTCAAATAGCGAGTGAAACTCCACCGTGGCACAGTGGTGCTGTAGAATCCTTACAACACATCACACTATTACGTATCTAGAGGAGCACGATATGCGCGTCGACGAGGTTTTTAAGCAGGCAGCATCCCAGGGCACCGCACCCGTTTCGTTTGAGATGTTCCCGCCCAAGGGCGAACTGACCCTCGACATGGCTCGCGAAGTGGCAGGCAATCTGTGCAAGCTTTCGCCGAGCTTTGTCTCGGTCACCTGCTCGGCCGGCGGCTCGGGCAACGGTGCCGCCACCGCCCCCATCGCGCATATGATTACGAGCGAATTCGACACGCCCTCGGTGGCACACCTTACCTGCGTGGGCCGCTCGCACGCCGATATCGCCGCCAAGATCGACGAGTATCGCACCGCCGGCGTGGAAAACATCCTGGCCCTGCGTGGCGATCTTCCCGCTGGCGCGACCGAGGACGACAAGCCCGCCTCGGACTACGCCTACGCCCGCGACCTCATCCCCGAGCTCGTCGACGCCGGCTTTTGCGTGGGCGCCGCAGCCTACCCCGAGGGCCACATTGCCTGTGAGGATCTCAACCTCTCGGTCGAACACCTCAAGCAAAAGCAGGACGCCGGCGCGAGCTTCTTTGTGACGCAGCTCTTCTTTGATAACGAGTGCTTCTACCGCTTCCGCGAGCTTGCCAACAAAGCCGGCATCACCGTGCCCATTACCGCGGGCATCATGCCGTTTATGGGCAAGTCACAGATCAGCCGCATGGTCTTTATGTGCGGCGCGTCGCTGCCCTCCCCCGTCATCAAGATTCTCGCCAAGTACGAGAATGACCCCGAGAGCCTGCAGGCAGCCGGTGTAGATTATGCCGCCCGCCAGCTTTGCGACCTCAAGGAGCACGGCGCCGACGGCCTGCACCTGTACACTATGAACCGTCCTGCGATCGCCGCGACCATTATGGAGCGCCTGGAGTAATGGAAAAATCGCACATCGATACAACCGCTGTCGAAGTGCCGGCCGACCTTGCGTCGCCGGCGCTCTACCGTATCGATGCCGCGCACCATCCCCGAGTCGACCGTGCCGAGATGCTGCGGTATCTGGGTTACGGCGGCCAGCAGATTGAGCCCGAACTGTCACGACGTATTGAGCTTGTCGTTGAACGTCTGGAACTGGACATTGAGCCCCGTGGCGTGCGCCGCGTGTTTGCCGTCGATGCCACGGGCGTGGACGAGCAGGGAGAGCCCAGCATCCGTCTGGTTGGCACCAACGTTGAGCTGCGAGGTCGCGATATCTATCGACATCTCAAAGATGCCCGCTTTGCCGCGCTCATGGCATGCACCCTCGGCATGGACGCCGAGCGCCGTCTGCGCACCACGGGAGCCCAACATCCCCTGGAGGGCGCCGTGCTCGACGCCGCGTGCTCCGCTTACGTGGAAGCCGCCGTTGAGCAAATGGACCAGCAGGTCAAGACGGACGCCGCCGTTCATGGGCTCGCCGGCAACTGGCGCTTTAGTCCCGGCTACGGCGACTGCCCGCTCTCGGCCCAGCGCTCGATCGTCAATGCGCTCAACGCCACGCGGCTCATCGGGCTTACCGTCACACCCACCAGCCTGCTCATGCCCACCAAAAGCGTGACCGCGGTGATCGGCCTATTCGACGGCGAAGTCCACGACGCCCAGAGCCGCCCCACCTGCAATATCTGCCGCATGCGCGAGCACTGCCGCTTCCGCGCCGCCCACACCACCTGCTATTCCAGCCATTAGGAGCCCTCGATGTTTACTCCGCTTATCACTCATGATTCTGACGGCACTGCATTGGCGGCACCCGTTGATGCCGCACGTCGCAACGGTGCCACGTACAAGACGCGCACGATCGACGATCTGCGCATTAAGGACGATCGCCTGCGTGCGGCCATCGAGGGCACGGGACACCTGCTGTTCGACGGCGGCATGGGCACCATGTTGCCGGCCGCCGGCATGAAGGCGGGCGCCCTGCCCGAGCTGCTCAACTTTGAGGAACCCCAGGTCATTACCGACATTCAGCGTCAGTACGTCGAGGCCGGCTGCGACGTGATCACCGCCAACACCTTTGGCGCCAACGCCCACAAGCTCGACGGTGCCGCCACCGTGGCAGATGTCTTTGCCGCCGCTGTCGCCTGTGCCCGCGAGGCCGGCGCCCACTACGTCGCCGGCGATATCGGTCCCATCGGCGCGCTGCTTCGCCCCCTGGGTACCCTGAGCTTCGACGAGGCCTATGACCTCTTTGCCGAGGAAGTGCGCGCAGGCGTCGCCGCGGGTGTGGACCTCTTTATTATCGAGACTATGACCGACCTGGCCGAGATCAAGGCGGCCGTCCTCGCCTGCCGCGAGAACTCCGACCTGCCCGTCTTTGCCACCATGACCTTTGAGGAAGACGGTCGCACCTTCCTGGGAACGAGTCCCGAGGTCGCCGCCATCACGCTCGACGCCATCGGTGCCGACGTTTTGGGCATCAACTGCAGCCAAGGACCGGCCGAGCTCCGAGGACTCGCCGCACGTATGCTCACCGTTACCGACAAGCCCGTTATGGTGCAGGCTAATGCAGGACTCCCCCATGTAGACGACGACGGCAACACCGTCTTTGATATCCAGGCCCCCGAATACGCCGAGGCCGTCGCCGGCATGATCGCCGACGGCGTGAGCGTCGTGGGCGGCTGCTGCGGCACCACGCCGGCGCACATGGCGGCCTTGCGCACGCTCATCGACAACCACACGCCCAGCCCGCGCCGCCGCAAGCCCAGCATGTCGGTCACGAGCGCCCAAACGGTCGTGGACCTTCCCTGCGACGGCCACAAGATCGCTGTCATCGGCGAGCGCATCAACCCCACCGGCAAAAAGCGCCTGCAGCAGGCCCTGCGCGACGGCGACCTGGTCTACGTTGTGAGCCAGGGCATCAGCCAGCAGGAGCAGGGCGCCGACATCCTGGACGTCAACGTGGGCCTGCCCGAGATTGACGAGGTCAAGATCATCCAACAGGCGACCGAACAGCTCCAGGGCTCCACGCTGCTGCCGCTGCAGATCGACTCCACCGACCCCGCCGCCGTCGAGGCCGCCGTACGTCGCTACGCCGGCAAGCCCATCATCAACTCGGTCAATGGCAAACAGCAGATCATGGACGAGATTTTCCCGCTGGTCGCCCACTACGGCACCAACGTCGTCGGCCTCACGCTCGACGAAGGCGGCATCCCGGATAACGCCGAGGCACGTTAAGCCCTCGCCGAGCGCATCGTGGCCGAGGCTGCCCGTTACGGCATCGGCCCAGACCGCATCCTCATCGACTGCCTGGTCATGACCGCCTCGACCAACCAGCGCCAGGCTGAGCAGATCCTGCGCGCCATGTCTATGTGCAAGGAGCGCCTGGGCGTCAAGTGCGCACTCGGCGTATCGAACATCAGCTTTGGCCTGCCCGCGCGGCCGCTGCTGGGCTCGGTCTTTTTGGTCGCCGCCTATGGTGAAGGTCTGGACGCCCCCATCATGAACCCGGGTTCTAAGCGCTATATAGACACCGACTACAGCTATCGCGTG
>URTW01000100.1 GCA_900550815.1 uncultured Collinsella sp. | reverse complement strand
ACACTTCGCCGAAGATGCCCGATGCCCACCTCAAGTCCAGGTCCTCGTTATAGCTGCCATCGCTGCACTGCAGAACCTTGACCGCTTACAGGTTGTCGCCCTCGACAAGCGCGTCGGTCACGTCGAACTCGGCAGACAGGCGCGAACCCTTGGTCATGCCGATAAACTGACCGTTGACGTACAGCTCGCCATAGCTCTCGATGCCGTCAAAGCGAATGATCTCGCGAGCGCCGGCAGGCACGGCGGGAAGGTTGACGATGCGCTGGTACACGCCCGTGGGATCGTCAGAGGGAACGAACGGCTGATCCACCGGGAACGGGAAGCCCTCGTCGGTGTAGGCAAGGTTGCCATAGCCGTCTACCTGCCACAGGTGCGGAACCTCCACGTGATCCCACTCGGGCTCGTACGTGGAGAGCTCCTCGTTGGAGACGGCAGCGGGGCCCTCAATGAGGCGGAACTGCCACGAGCCGGACAGCTGGACAAACCCGCGCGACAGCTCGCGGCTGTACGTTGCAGCGAGATCGGCGGTCTCGTAACCCGTAAAGTACGCATGGGGTGCCAGGCGGTTCCTGTGGGTGAGCGCTTGGTTTTCCCAATCGTTAATGGCGTCCATGGTGATGCTCCTTCGTCATCGTAGTGATTCTTGTGCAACCGGTTGTCCTTATCTTACGGGCGATGCAAAAAACTGTGCAACCGGTTGTCCGCTGAACGGTCGATTTGGCCGGGTTAACGGTGCAACCGGTTGTACAACCGCGACACTTATGTCACCCTGAGTATCGAAACTCAGCGCAAGACATCGTTCTTAAGCTCGTAGGCAACCCCCACGCCCGCTGATATCTCACCCATACGAGACGTATTCGATTGCGGCTTGGTTGCAAAACGACACCGGTCACCGGATATCATGAACGCTGTTCAGGCGCACTATAGTAAGCTGTATCCGCACCAGCCCGTATCAGCGACAACATCGACCGCATTTTCCAGGAGACGCCATGACCCAACCAGTTCGCACCGCACCTACGCTTGCCGAGGTTGCCGCAGCTGCCGGCGTGTCGCGCTCCACGGCATCGCGCGCTCTCAACGATTCGCCCCGCATTAGCGAGGAAACCAAAAAGCGCGTCCGCGCGGCGGCCAAGGAAGTCAATTTTGTCCCCAACGCTCGTGGCCGAGCGCTCGCTGTCGGGCGCACGGAAATCATCGCCGTACTCGTGACCGAGCCCCTGAGTGAACTCTTCAGCGACTCCACCTATAGCGAGTTTTTGAGCGGCATTACCGAGGAACTGTCGGAGTCGTCCTATCTGCCCGTTATCTTGCAGGCGTCTTCTACGCATGAGCGCAACCGCGCACGCGAGCACTTTGAGCGCCGCTCGTTCGACGCCGTGATCGACGTCTCCCCCTACAAGGGCAGCGAGCTGCTCGAGGTACTGCGCGAGCTGGGCGTACCCACCGTGTTGTGCGGCCAGCTCGAGGGCCACCCCTATCGCGATGTGTTTTCGACGGTCTATTCAGACGACGAAGAGGGCGGACACTTTGCGGCACTCGCCATGAAGGAGCGCGGGCGCAAAGATATCGTCGCCGTGTTGGGACCGCAAGACAACCCCGCTGTTGTCGACCGCCTGCGCGGCTACCGCGCCGTCTTGGGCGAAGACCTCCCAGACGCAAACGTTATCTATACCGGCTGGAACAACGGAGACGGCTATCAGGCCATGCACCAGATCCTCGCGCGCGAGATCGCTTTCGATGGCGTGCTCTGCGGATCGGACCGTATCGCGGCTGGCGTCATCACCGCACTCAACGAGGCAGGCCTATCCGTTCCGGCGGACGTTTCTGTCGTCGGCTTCGACGATCACGAGATTGCGACGCGCTGCGTCCCCGCGCTCACGACCGTCCGCCAGCCCCTGCGCGAAGAAGGCCACATGGCCGCCAACATTGCGCTCGACATGATTAAGGGTGCCGAGCCAACCACCTCCGTGATGCACATGCAGCTGATCCAGAGAGACTCGCTATAAGAAACTGGGGCAGGCTTTTCGCCAGACAGTTGTTGCGGAAAGCCTGTCCCGTTTTGAGCGCTCGTTCTGGGGCACAGTTTCCGTTAGACAGCTCAACCGGAAACTGTGCCCCATTATTTTGCCGAATTCTGGGTCGCGCTTTCCGCGACGCCCGGTCATCCCAAGCCCTCTCAACCTCGGCGCATAAAAAACGAGGGAAGGCACGCGTCCTTCCCTCGTTACGGGCAATATGTAGCCGCTCGCCTACATCAGGCGCAGGCTGACGTCCTTGAGCTGGGCACCGCTAACGGCACTCGGGGCGCCCGACATAAGGTCAGAGCCGCTGGCCGTCTTGGGGAACGCCATGACGTCGCGGATGGAGTCGGAACCGGTAAGCAGCATGCACACGCGGTCCAGCCCCAGAGCGAAACCGCCCATCGGGGGCGCACCAAACTTGAGGGCCTCCATGAGGAAGCCGAACTGAGACTCGGCGCGCTCCTCGGTAAAGCCCAGGAGCTTGAGCATGGACATCTGCATCTCGGCGTTGTGGATACGCATACCGCCGCCGCCGGCCTCAAAGCCGTCCATGACAAAGTCGTAGGTGCAGGAACCGGCCGCCAGCGGGTCGGCCTCGATCTTGGCGATGTCGGTCTCGGTCGGCAGGGTGAACGGCTGGTGCTCGGCAGCGTAAGCCTTGCGGTCCTCATCCCAGTGGAACAGCGGGAAGTTGACGACCCACAGGAAGTCGTGGCCCTCGCGCTTGATCTCGAGTGCGTTGGCCATGTGAGAACGCATGCCGCCCAGGATCTCGTCAGAGAGTAGGCGCGGGCCGGCGGCGAACATCACAAGGTCGCCGGGCTCGACGTCCATGCGCTCGCGCAGAGCCGCCATCTCCTCGTCCGAGAAGAACTTGACGATGGGGCTGTTGATGGAGCCGTCCTCGCGGAAGGCGATCCATGCCAGGCCCTTGGCGCCAAACGTGGAGGCCACGCCGGCGAGCTTATCGATCTTGGCACGTGCCCAGGCACCGGCGCCCTTAGCGTTGATGGCCTTGACGACAGAGCCCTCCTCATTTGCGGCGGTCGCAAAGACCTTGAACTTGGAGTTGGCAAAGATGTCGGTCAGGTCGACCAGGTGCATGCCATAGCGGGTATCGGGCTTGTCGGAGCCATAGGTGTCCATGGCCTCCCAGTAGTCCATGCGACGCAGCGGCGTGGGCATCTCGACGCCCATGCGACCGAAGGCATCGGCAAGAACCTCTTCGAGCGCGCGCATGAGAGCGTTCTGGTCCACGAAGGACATCTCGATATCGACCTGGGTGAACTCGGGCTGACGGTCGGCACGCAGGTCCTCGTCGCGGAAGCACTTGGCGACCTGGTAGTAGCGCTCGACGCCACCGACCATGAGCAGCTGCTTCAGAAGCTGCGGGGACTGCGGCAGGGCGTAGAAGTTGCCCGGCTGGATGCGGCTGGGAACGATGAAGTCGCGGGCGCCCTCGGGCGTGGACTTGAACAGGGAGGGCGTCTCGACCTCCATGAACTCACGGTTGTGCAGTGCCTCGCGAATGGCAAAGGTAAAGTCGGAGCGCAGCTTGAGGTTGGCCATCATCTCGGGACGGCGGAGGTCCAGATAGCGATAGCGCAGGCGGGTGTCCTCGCTGGTCTCGATGCCGTCCTCGATCTGGAACGGCGGGGTGACGGACGTGTTGAGAACCTCGGCGTGGTCGGTCAGGACCTCGATCTCGCCGGTCGCGAGCTTGGTGTTGGTGGTCTCCTCGCCACGGGAGCGCACGACGCCGTGGATCTTGATGGGCCACTCGGGACGCATGGTCTCGGCGATCTTAAAGGCGTCGCCGTCGGAGTGCTCGGGGTCGAAGGTGAGCTGCGTGATGCCCTCGCGGTCGCGAAGATCGCAGAAGATAAGGCCGCCGTGGTCGCGGCGACGGCTCACCCAACCGGTGAGGGTGACCTCTTCGCCCACGTTCTCGCGGCGAAGCTCGCCGCAGGTACGGGTGTGCATGGAATGCTCGTCGATGGGACGGGTCTGGCTCATACCAGTGATCCTCCTTTATGGATCTGTGCCGCCCCGTGTCGTTCCGGGCGGCGTCGTACAGATTTGCCCAGCCTGCGTAAACCGCGCAGCCAGACATGGCGTTCTATCTTATCGCACCTGTGTCGATGTGCCGCGGAAAAGTAGCTCCTGCCCAAAGACTTGACGGAGACGAAACAATTGACGCACCGCGGCACCCGCCCGCGCTCGTCACGTGCGACAATATGCCCCAATAAAACAGCACTTGGAAAGGCCCGTCATGACTGCACGCCTCATTGTTATGGATATCGACTCCACGCTCATCAACCAGGAAGTCATCGACCTGTTGGGCGAGGAAGCCGGCGTGGGCGAGCAGGTAGCACAGATCACCGAACGCGCCATGCGCGGCGAGCTTGACTTTAAGCAGGCGCTCGAGGAGCGCGTGGGGCTGCTTGCCGGCTTGGATGAGAGCGTGTTCGAGCGCACCTTTGAGCGCGTGACGTTTACTCCCGGCGCGCTGGAGCTTGTGCGCTCGGCGCACAGCAAGGGCTGGAAGGTCGGCGTGGTGAGCGGCGGCTTCCACGAGGTCGCCGACAAGATCGTGGCCGCCGCGGGCATCGATTTTTGCCTGGCCAACCGTCTGGAAGTCGTGGACGGCAAGCTCACCGGCAAGCTGGCGGCAGACATTGTGACCAAGGAGTCCAAGCTCATCCAGCTGCTGGATTGGGCGGTTGAGTGCGGTGTCGACATGGCCCACACCGTCGCGATCGGTGACGGCGCCAACGACATCCCCATGATTCAGGCCGCGGGCACGGGCATCGCGTTTTGCGCCAAGCCCAAGACGCGCGAAGCCGCCCCGTTTGCCATCGATGAGCGCAACCTGATGCTCGCCATGGACATCATCCTGCGCGACTAGTCGATCCTTCTAACAAGAGAATCAGTCTGTCCTATAGTTTCCGAACAATTTTGTCTTAGTGTTCGGAAACATACCCTTTGAGTGCTAGACTTTGCGCCGTCGAAGGGAACATATATGGATAAGCGAGATCTTGAGCAATTGCTGAGCGATGTTGCCGACGGAGTAGTCACCCCGGCAGTCGCCCTCACGCGCCTCCAGACGGCGCCAACCGCCGATCTGGGTTTTGCGCAGCTCGATCTTTCGCGCGGGGTGCGCCAGGGAGCCGGCGAGGTTGTCTACGGCGCCGGTAAAACCGCCGAGCAGATTGCCGCCATTATCAAAGCATTACTCAATGCCGGCCAGGTGCGCATCCTGGTCACGCGCCTGGACGCCGAAAAGGCAGCCCGCGCCTCGAAGCTCCTCGGCAACGGCATCGACCTGGGATATGTCCCAGACGCACAGCTCGCCCTCGTGGGCGGCAAGCCCTCCCCTACCGGCAACGGACGCATCGTTGTCGCCTGCGCCGGTACGAGCGACCTGCCCGTCGCCGAGGAAGCCGCGTTGACGGCCGAATTCTATGGCAACGAGGTCGACCGCCTCTACGACGTAGGTGTCGCAGGCCTGCACCGCCTGCTCGCGCATGCCGAGGAACTTGCCCAGGCGCAGGTGGTCATCGCCATCGCCGGCATGGAGGGCGCCCTGGCGAGCGTTATCGGCGGCCTGGTGAGCTGTCCGGTCATCGCCGTTCCCACCAGCGTGGGCTACGGCGCAAATTTTGGAGGCGTAGCCGCGCTGCTCGCCATGCTCAACTCCTGTGCCAGCGGCGTTTCGGTCGTCAATATCGACAACGGCTTTGGTGCCGCCTACCAGGCAAGTCTTATCAATCATCTGAGCGCCGGCACATCCTGCGCCCGTTAAGGAGCATTCCATGTCCAACCATCAGCACACGCTTATCATCGACGGCACTTCGGGCATCAGCGGCGATATGACCGTCGCGGCCCTGCTCGACCTGGGCGCCAGCGAGGAGCACCTGCGCGAACAGCTCGCCACGCTGCCGGTCGACGGCTTTTCGATCGCTGTAACGCGCGTAAACAAGCATGGCATCGACGCCTGCGACTTTGACGTTCAGTTGGCAGAGGGGCTCGAGAACCACGACCACGACATGGCCTGGCTCTACGGCAACGAAGCAGCTGCCGAGCACGCACATGAGCACGAACACCATCATCATGACCATGACGAGCACGAACACGAGCACACGCATGAGCATGAGGCCCACGGCCATGGCCACGAGGGCCATCATCACGCCCACCACCATCACCACCGCTCTTTGGCGGACGTCACCGCCATCATCGACGGTTCACAGCTAAGCGATGGCGCCAAGCGTCGCGCCCTCGCCATTTTTTCCGCACTCGCCGTTGCCGAGGCAAAGGCTCACGGCAAAACGCCCGACACCGTCATGTTCCACGAGGTGGGCGCCGTCGACTCCATCGTCGACGTCTGCTCTGTCGCCATCTGCCTCGACGACCTGGGTATTGAGGACATCGTAGTCGAGTCGCTCTCCGAGGGCCACGGCACCATCCGCTGCGCCCACGGCCTCATGCCCATTCCCGTCCCCGCTGTCGTCAACCTGTGTCAGGCGGGCAATATCGCCCTCACGCCTGCACCGGTCGCCGGCGAGCTCGTGACGCCCACGGGCGCCGCCATCGTCGCCGCGCTGCGCACGTCCGAGCACCTGCCGGCCCGCTACCGCATCGAGGCCGTCGGCTACGGCGCCGGTAAGCGCCCCTACGAGGGTTGCTCCGGTACGCTCCGCTGCCTGCTCGTTGACGCGGACGCATAACCATGGATGCCCGCAAGGCAAAAAGCCGTGCCGCCATCGTTGCGGCGTTTTCCGAGCTCCTTCGCGAGGAGGACTACGGCAAGATCACCGTCGGCGACATCATTGCTCGCGCCCATGTGGGTCGGGCCACGTTCTACGGCCTCTTCAAGAGCAAAGATGACCTGCTCGCTGAGCTCGTGCGCGACATCTGCACCCATGCCCTCGACGATGACGGTACGCCCCTCGATGACCCGCTCGTACAGGTCGAGCATATCCTCAACAACCTCTGGAATCGTCGGCAGGGTGTACGGGCACTGGTAGCCGGCGCCGGCTCACGCGTCTTCGCCGACTGCCTCCGCAAGACCATCATGTCGCGCGCAGCCGAAACCGTCCCTACCGACCCAAACGGCCCCGCCGCCACCATGGACCGAAGCTTCCTACTACACCACATAGCCTCAAGCTTCGTAGGAATGGTCCAATGGTGGGCCTGGCACAACTTCCAAGCCCCAAAAGAGGACGTAGCCAAAGCCTACCTCTCAGCCATAAACCCCCACTTCAACTAAGTAAGCCCCTCCTCCCAAAGCATCGCCCCCACCCAGGCCGCCCCGCGT
>URTW01000099.1 GCA_900550815.1 uncultured Collinsella sp. | reverse complement strand
CCCTCTGAGGGCGAGCAAGCTCCGGAAACTCGAGCGATCCAGAGTAATATCGTGCGAACGGAATTCTGGCTGATGACCTGCTCGCGACAAAGACTCGAAAGGCAGCCCCTCTATGCCCCTTTTGTAAGTTGCGGTGAAATAGGGACTGAATTTGGGGTTTAATCGTTTAAACAGTCCCTATTTCACCGCAACTTATTTGGGGATGAAAAAGGCGGAGACCCTGGGGAGGGGCTCCGCCTTATATACAGGGGGCGATGTTATTCGCGTACCGTGGAATTAGACCAGGCGAGCGTTGATCGTCTTGGCGATCTCGGCGGCGTCGGTGGAACCCTTGACGGTGGCACGGAAGTCCTCGTCCATGAGCGCCTCGGCGACCTTGGACAGGATCTTGAGGTGCGTGGTGCCAGCCTGTGCACCCGGGATGAGCAGAGCGATGGCCACGTTAACGGGAGCGCCGTCCATGGTATCCCAACCGGTCACGCCGGACTCGTCCTTGACGACGATGACGGCAGCCTCGGTAATGGCATCGGACTTGGCATGCGGGATGGCGAAGCCCTCCATCATGCCCGTGGTGCCCTCGGCCTCGCGGGCCAGGAAGGCGTTCATCACGGCGTCGGCGTCGCTGGCGATACCGGCCTTGACAGCCTGGTTGGAAACGAAGCTCAGAGCCTCGTCACGAGAAGCGAAGTCCTCGGCGACAAAGACATTCTCGACCTTCACGAAGTCGGCAGCCTCGGCCTTGGGTGCCTCGACGGCAGCGGCCTTGGGGGCTTCAACGGGCTTGGCTGCAGGAGCGGCCTTCTGATTCTTCTCAAAGTCGTACTTCTTGAAGGCCACGATCAGGATGCCACCGACCACGGCGCCGATGAGGATCGCGAGGACCCAAAGCGGACCGTTCTCGACAACGGGCAGGACCAGGAAGCCACCGTGAGGCGCCGGATCGTGAACGTTGAACATAATGGTCAGGATCGAAGCGATAGAGGAACCGAGCATCATGATGGGCATGACGGGCCAGATGTTCTTGGTCATGAACGGAATGGCGCCCTCGGTGATGTGGGTGCAACCAAGGATGAGGTTGACGACACCGGCGTCGTGATCCTCCTGGCTGAAGTACTTCTTGCCGACAACGACGGCAAAGGTGGTGATCAGCGGCGGAACGATGCAGGCGGCGGAGACGGCAGCCATGAAGTTGGTGCCGAAGTTATAGGTATCGGTGCCAACACCGGCGGCCAGAGCCTCGGTGAGCATAGCGGTACCGGTGACATAAGCAGCCTTGTTGACCGGACCGCCCATGTCAAAGGCGCACATGCAGCCGATGGCAAGACCCAGGACAACGGCGCCAGAGGCGGACAGGCCCTTGAGGAAGTCCATCAAGGCGGTGATGAAGGCAGCCATGGGGCCGCAAAAGCCGAGCATGACCAGGCCGACGATAGCCGTCGAGAACAGCGGGTACAGGAAGATAGCCTTGAGGCCGTCCAGGTTCTTGGGCAGACCGGCAAAGACCTTCTCGAGCAGCAGGATGACATAACCGGCGAGGAAGCCACCGACGATGCCGCCCAGGAAGCCGAAGCCCACGCCGGCGCCACCGGCGTCGATCATGCCGGTCTCGGCGTTAACAGGCAGGCCCTGGATGGCTATCATACCGGCAACAAAGCCGGGGACGAGCGCCGGGCGCTTGCCGATGGATTCGGCGATGTAGGCGGAAAGCACCGGAACCATAAGGTTCATGGCGATGCCGCCGATGATCTTGAGCATCGCAGCAAAGCTGTTGTAGTCAGACGCCGTCGAATCGAAGGACGTAATGCCCCACAGGAACGAGACGGCGGTCAGAACACCACCGGCAACGACGAAGACCAGCATGTGGCTGACGCCGTTCATGAGGTGCTTGTAGATGATGTGACCGATGGACTCCTTCTCCTCGACCTCATCCTCGATATCGGCAGCGGCTGCAACCGTGCTGTCACCCTTGGCGGCGAGCGCGCGGTCAATCAGCTTACCGGCGGCCTCAACGGACAGGGCCTTGGAAACACCAACGGAAACCATGGGCTTGCCAGCGAAACGCTCAGCCTGGACATCCTTGTCGGCTGCGACGACGACGGCCTTGGCACCAGCGATCTCACTCTTGGTGAGCTCGTTCTCGACACCGACCTGGCCATGGGTCTCGACCTTAATGGTCAGACCTCGCTCGGCAGCTGCCTTCTCCAGCGCCTCCTTCGCCATGAAGGTGTGCGCAATGCCGGTCGGGCAACCGGTCGCGGCGATGATGTCAAACTTTGCCATGTGTCCCTCCTTCTTGAGTACAGCGCCCGCGGGCGCTCCCCTACACGCGCTTCGATGCGCGTTTTTCCACAACTGAAAGATACCAACCTACCGTCCGCGTGAGAAGAGACAAGGTGCAATTCTCCGGTGAAAGGTTCTTTCATAACCGTAAACGGTAGGTGAAAGTTTACCATCAACACTTGAAACGGCAAGGTGTATCTTGTAATTGAAAACGCCCGTATACTATGGCATTGCAAATCAAGTTAGATTTTCGTGCCAACCAGGAGCCATCCATGACCGATAGTAGCAAGAGCGCACTTTCCCTCATTAGTACCCATCAGGGATACAGCGAGTCCGAGCAGCGCATTGTCGACTATATATTGGAGCACCAGTCCGAGGCGCCGCGTCTGACGGCCGCCCAACTTTCGCGTGCCGCCGCCACGTCAGAGGCGACCGTTTCGCGCTTCTGCCGCAAGCTGGGCTTTGGTAGCTTCCGCAGCTTTCAGTTTTCGTTGGCGAGGGATTTGGAAAGCCAGCGCAACGAGGGCCTGACCGACGAGGTCTCGCTCGACAATATGGAGCAGAGTCTCAAGAACATCCTGGCTGCCAAGGTGAGCGAGCTTAATGCGACCATCGACGGGATCGACCACGATACGCTGGCGGCTGTTGTGCATGCCCTTAAGCATGCAGGGGTTATTGAGTTTGCAGCTGTGGGCAATACGAACGCGGTCGCGCTCGATGCGACGTTTAAGTTTTCGCAGTTGGGCCTGCGCTGCATGGCGAGCACCATTAGCGAGACATCAATCGGCTTTGCGCTCACGTTACGACCGGGTGACGTCATCGTGCTAATCTCAAACTCCGGCAAATCGCGCCGACTGAATCGCATGGCAAAAGCGGCTCGCGACTGCGGCGCAACCGTAGTCGTCATCAGCAGCGACAGCAAATCCCCACTCGCGCGCCTGGCAGACTACACTTTTAATACCGTCAACCACGAAGCGCTACTGACGACGGGCGACTTTGCGTTCTCCAAGATCAGCGCCACGATGATCATCGAAGTCATCTACAACTTCCTGCTGCCCGAGATTGAAGACGCTCGCGAACATATCAGCTACTACGAAGAGCTCATCCAGCCGGACAAGGTCGTTGAGTAAAACGCGTAGTGGGACAAAAATTTCAGTCTATTTTGTCCCACCAACACCGCTGATACGACCTAACCTCGAGCTTCTTCGAGCATCTGCTTGGCGTGGGCCAAGCTTGCCTCGGACTGATCGCCGCTCAACATGCGGGCGATCTCGGCGGTACGCGCTTCGCCGGTTACCTCGTCCAAATGCGTCTGGGGGACTTCGCCCGGTTCCTTGCTGACAACATAATGCTTGTCGGCCATGACGGCGACCTGCGCCAAGTGGGTTACGACAATCACCTGATGCGTAGCAGCGAGATCTGCCAGCACGCCCGCGAGTGCACGCGCCGTAGAGCCACCGACACCAGCATCGACCTCGTCAAACACCAGCGTATCAACACCGTCCGCGTTACCGAGGACAACCTTGCTTGCCAGCATGACGCGGCTGAGCTCGCCGCCCGACGCAATTCGACGCAGGGGACGCGGCGTCAAACCAGCACCGCTACGGTATAGCAGCTCGTAGCTCGAAGGACCAACGGGCGTCCACTCAGCACGGGGAAGATCGCGCGACTCCCAGACGAGCTCGGCGCCGCCCATTTCCAGGCGAGCCATCTGGCGGCCAACCTCGTGGCAGAAGCGCGGGGCCGCCGTATTGCGAGCGCGCTTAAGTGCCTTGGCAGCGGTAAACAACTCGCTCTCAGCGCTCCCGAGTGCCTCACGCGCCTTTTTGATCTGCTCATCGCCATCATCGACCAGGGACAGCAGCTCTTGCGAGCGATCGCGCATGGCAAAAACATCGTCCATGGTAGGACCCCACTGACGCAGCAGGCCCTTGAGGTCGGAATACCGCTCACGCATGCGAGCGAGCTCGCGCGGATCGAAGGCGACGCCATCGCGATAGGCACGAAGTTCGTTCGCGCAATCCTCAAGGGAGATACAGGCATCCGAAAGCAAATCGGCAATGTCGCCCAGCTTGCGATCGACGGAAGCCATACGGGAAAGTTCTGCCACGGCGCTGTTCACGGCATCGAGCGCTCCCCCTTCAGAGGCAAGCGATGCATGGGCATCATTAGCTGTGGCAACCAGCACCTCGGCATGTTCGGAGCGCGGCAGCAGTTCCTCGAGTTCCTCATACTCGCCCGGTTTGGGGTCGACCTCGCCGATGCGCTCGAGCGCAAAGCGCGCTTCCTCGACGCGGCTCCCCTGCGCACGCGAGGTCTCTTCGACACGTCGAACCTCCTTAGCGGCAGCGCGCGAAGCCTTAAAGCAAGCACGGTAGTGCTCGAGTGCCTCGAGCGCAGAGCGCCCCGCCCACGCATCGACCATCGCAACGTGATGTGCCGGATCGAGCAAGCGTTGGTGCTCGTGCTGGCCGCACAAATCCATCATCACGCCAACGCGCTCCGAAAGCTCGCGCACACTGGCGATGCGCCCGTCAATCTTCACGCGGCTGCGGCCCTCGGCGGAAAGGCTGCGCTGTACGGTGAACCCTTCCGTGTCGTGCGGCCCGTCGAAGAGTCGTGCCTCGACGCTCGCGAGCGCCTCGCCCTCGCGCACCGTCGACGAATCCGCGCGCTCGCCCAAAATAAGTTTGAGGGCCGAGAGCAGCGCGGTCTTGCCGGCACCGGTCTCGCCGGTCAGGACAGTCAGGCCGGCACTCGGCACCAACGTCGCCTCGCGAATGAGTGCAATGTTAGAAACCTGCAGCTCATCGATCATGACGGACTCCGTAGAATACGCGACTCACCGAGTTATAGAAGCTCTCGGGGCCGTAATCCAGCAGCAGCACATCGCCGGGACCGCGACGCACAGCCACGCTCTCGACCGTGCCATCGCAGGTAATAAACTGTCCATCGATGGCGATCGCCGGCACGCTCGGGCGATCATCGGACATAAAGATTTCGACGACATCACTCGGCGAAGTCAAGAAGGCACGGGCCTGAATGGTGTGCGGCGCAATGGGTACGCAGACCATGCCCGTATAGTCGGGGCTCACGATGGGGCCGCCGGCGGATAGTGCATAGCCAGTGGAGCCGGTCGCCGTCGAAACAACGACACCGTCACCGCGTAGGCGGTCGATATGGTGACCGGACACCGTGATGTCGAACTCGACCATATCGGACAGCGGACCGCGGGTAAGCGCCATGTCGTTGAGGGCGAAGGTGCGAACGACATCCTTCGTACCGTCTTCGCGCACGGACACGATATCCGCGGCGATGGTGGCGCGACGGCTCACGTGCAGCTCACCGGACAGGGCGTCGCTCACGACCTGCAGGATGTCGCGCTCCTCGGGGCTCGCAGCAGTTAGAAAGCCCAGGTGACCATAGGAAAGACCGAGGATAGGAATCTCGCGATGGTTGAGGATGCGGGCAGCGCGCAGCAACGTACCGTCGCCGCCGAGCGTAATGACCAGATCGGAGCCGTCAATATCAGGCGTGCTCTGAATCTTCGATCGCTGGTCGGCAGCCCATGCGACCTCATAGCCCTGGCGCGTCAGCCAAAGCTCAAGCATCAGGCCGCTCTCGACCGCCTCTTGTTTATAGTAATTGGGAACCAGAAAGACCTTCATAGCGTTGCAGCTTTCTCGCTCATAACCGATACCTGGGATTGCAGCTCATCGTCGGTGCGTTCGCCGGGGGCAAACCTCGTGCCGTACAGGAAAAACTCAACGTTGCCCTTGGCACCATGAATGGGTGACACGCACACATCGACCGGAAACAGGCCCTTGGCAGCAAAGAGTTCAACCGCCGCCACGAGTGTATCGCGGCGCACGGCGGGATCGGTCACAATGCCGCCCTCGCCCACCAGCGCCGCCGGAGCCTCAAACTGCGGCTTTACGAGCGTGCAGAATGCACCCGTAGGCGCCAGGCACGCCAGTACCGCATCGATAATGTTCGCGATGCTGGTAAACGAGACATCACACACAGCCAGGTCGATAGTGCCGGCATAGCCAAGCTCAGGCAGCTGCGTCACGTTTGTGCGCTCATGCAGCGTCACGCGATCATCCTGACGCAACGACCAATCGAACTGGGCGCGACCCACGTCCACCGAGACAACGGTCGCAGCTCCGCGCTTGAGCAGGCAATCGGTAAAGCCGCCGGTAGAGCAGCCCACATCCAGACAGGCAAGGCCCGTCGGATTGATGCCAAACGCATCAAGCGCGCCTTCGAGCTTAAGACCGCCGCGGCCAACATAGGGAATGCGCCCCTTCACATGCAGCGGCAGCCCCGGGATCACCTTAAGGCCCGGCGAAGTCAAGCGCTCGCCGCCACTCGAGACCAAGCCGGCCATAAGAGTGCGAAGGGCATCCGCGCGATCGGCGCAGATGCCCTGTGAAATCAGTTCGTCATCAAGACGCACGCGTTTCATGAATGCCATCAACCATTCGTATCCGGAGATGCGGCCTAGCTATCCTGGGATTCGTTTGCCGCATCCTCATCGTATTCCTGCTCGAGCTTGTCGGCCTCACGCGGCGTCAACTCAAACTTGTCGACCATATCGACCGCGCGGGAGCCCAGCTCAATCGCTTCGTCAAACAAATCGAGCGAACGCTCCAAGGAGGTATCCTTGGAGCGAACGGTAGCGATGATCTGGTCCAGACGGTCCGAGATCTCGTCAAAGTTGCGGACAGAACCCTCTGGCATGGCTACTCCTCGACGGAGTCGATGTCAGCCTCGGCGGCGTCCGCATCCTCGGCCAGCACGCCAGCCTCAGCCTGAGCAACCGCAACCTTGGCGGCAGCCTCGGCAGCCTGCGCCTCCTCGCGAGCGCGATCTTCGGCCAGCAGCTCCTGGTACAGGCCCTCGCCCGGCAGCTCCTCGCTGCGAGCGATCTTGCCCAGCACGCCGTTGACGAACGATGCGGACTGGTCGGTGCCATAGGCCTTGGCAAGCTCGACAGCCTCGTTGCTCACGATGGCGTCCGAGACCTCCTCGTCGGTGAGGAAACGCATCTCGTAAACAG
>URTW01000098.1 GCA_900550815.1 uncultured Collinsella sp. | reverse complement strand
TGCGGCATGGCGAGCTCGGCTGCCGCCTCGCTCAGTTGGTCGTGGCCGGCTGGGCCTTTTCCCTGGGAGGCGGTGGGGGAGGTGTGGGGCTTGTTTGCGCCTCCGCGCAGCATCGTGGCGCCGGCGGCCTTCACGCGGCGTGCGATGCGGATGAGGTTCTCGCCCTCGACGGAGCAGGGACCGGCAATGACCTGGAACTGGTCGCCGCCGATCTTGACGCCGTGACCGCAGTGGATGACGGAGGCGTCGGGGTGGAACTTGCGGTTGGCACGCTTAAAAGGCGCGGAGACGCGCTGCACGCGCTCGACGACATCCATGGACTCGAGCAGGAACGGGTCGATCTTGGTCGTATCGCCCACCAGGCCGATGATGGTCTCGTTCTCGCCGCGCGAGACATCGGTCTTCAGGCCCTTTTTCTCTATCCAGCTGACGATATGGCCGACGGCCTCGTCGCTGGCGCTCTGCTTTAGAATTGCAATCATGGTGTGCCTCTCACCTCGATGGATAACCCTTGCAAAAACGGCCCGCATCGCGAGCCGTGTATATATGGTGCATGAGAGTTTATACTATCTGACTCGCTTTTGCCTTCTAAAGTGGGCCGTTGCACCGCGTCTTCCTCGGAATTGCAAAGCTTTTTCTTTTATTTTGATAGCCCGTGGTGCACTTGGGTATAATGCCAAACGTTGGCCCTATTAGCTCAGGGGATTAGAGCGTCTGCCTCCGGAGCAGAAGGCCGTTGGTTCGAATCCAACATGGGGCACCATCGAACGTAAGACCGTCCGAACCTCGCATGGTCCGGGCGGTTTTTCTTATACCGACGCGACGTGATGGGACGTGGTATGGCAGCAACGGATATCGAGCGCGGACTCTCGACCGCCGAGGTCGAGGAGCGCATCGCCGCCGGTAAGATCAACCGCAACATGGAGCACAAGACCAAGTCGGTCAAAGAGCTCATCATCGAGAACCTCTGCACGTTGTTCAATTTGATCAACGTGATCTTGGCGTTCCTGGTCATTTTGACCGGTTCGTTTAAGAATCTGACGTTCCTGTTCGTGGTGTTCCTCAATACCGCTATCGGCGTCATTCAGTCCATGCGTTCCAAGAAGATGGTCGATAAGCTCACACTGCTGACCTCTAAGAAGGCCATCGCGGTGCGCGACGGTGCCGAGGTGGAGCTCGACCTGGACCAGATCGTGCTCGACGACATTATTCGCCTGGGGCGCGGTGACCAGATTCCCGCCGACGCCGTGGTGGTTTCGGGCGAGGCGCTCGTGAACGAGAGCTTGCTGACGGGCGAGAGCGACCTTATCAAGAAACAGCCCGGTTCCGAGCTCATGAGCGGCAGTTTTATCGACTCGGGCCTGCTGCGCGCCCGCGTGATCCATGTCGGCGCCGACAACTACGTTGCCAAAATTAATAACGAGGCCAAGTACGTCAAAAAGGTCAATTCCGAGATCATGAACGCGCTTAACGCCATCGTGCGCTTTGCGAGTATCATCATGATTCCGCTCGGTTTGGCGTTGTTTGCCTCGAGTGTGAGCGAGCTGTGGGATGCCGCGGGAACCCCGGGCGATAGCGCGCTTTCGTGGTGCTTCTCCGAGCTGTTGACTGGTCATGTGCCTTCTTCGGCGCTGCTGTCCACGGTAGGCGCCCTACTGGGCATGATCCCGCAAGGCCTGGTACTGCTGACCTCGTCGGTGCTCGCCATCGCCACGGTGCGCCTGGCGCGTCGCAAGGTGCTGGCGCAGCAGCTCTACTGCATCGAGACGCTCGCTCGCGTCGACGTGCTGTGCCTGGACAAGACGGGCACCATCACGTCGGGTCGCATGGAGGTCGAGGGCACATATCCGCTGCCGGTCGAGGGCGTGAGCCTAGGGGCCGGCTCTGACGAGGCGGCTGTTCCCGTCGATTCCACGGTGCTCGATTTCGCGCTGGCTAACGTGGCACGTGCGACTTCGGCCGATGCCAACGAGACCTGCCAGGCGCTGCTCAACTATTACGCCGATCGCCCGGTCGAGGTGTCTGAGCCGCTGTCGGTCATTCCGTTCTCGTCCTCCAAAAAGTGGAGCGGCGCGTCGTTTGCGCAGGGCTCCTATGTGATGGGCGCGGCGCAGTTTGTGCTCTCTGATCGTGTGTTTTCGCAGGTCGAGAACCGTGTCGCCGAGCTTGCCGATACCTGCCGCGTGCTCGTGGTGGCGCGCGTGGACGGCTTTACGCCCGATGGGGATATGGTGGGCGAGGCCGAGCCCGTTGGCTTTGTGACCATCCGCGACGAGATTCGTACCTCGGCGGCCGAGACCATCGGCTACTTTAACGAGCAGGGCGTGACCCTCAACGTGATCAGTGGCGACGACCCGCGTACGGTGTCGTCAATCGCACGCGTGGTGGGCGTGCCGGGGGCGGACGCTTATGTGGACGCCACGACGCTCGATACGCCGGCCAAGCTCGATGCCGCAGTGGACCGCTACCATGTCTTTGGTCGTGTGACCCCGCAGCAGAAGCGCGAGCTCGTGCAGGCGCTCAAGCGCCGCGAGCACACCGTGGCCATGACGGGCGACGGCGTCAACGACGTGCTGGCGCTCAAGGAGGCCGACTGCTCCGTGGCCATGGCGGCCGGCTCCGATGCCGCGCGCAACGTGGCCGAGATCGTACTCGTCGACAACGACTTTGCCTCGATGCCCGCCGTGGTGGCCGAGGGCCGTCGCTCCATCAACAACCTGCAGCGTTCGGCCTCGCTATTCCTGACCAAGACGTTGTTCTCGATGGGCCTGGTGGCGCTGTGTATCGCGCTGCCGCCGTACCCCTTCGAGCCCATCCAGATGACGCTCATCAACTTCTTCTGCATCGGCGCGCCGGGCTTTGTGTTGGGCCTGGAGCCCAACAATGCTCGCGTGAAGGGTGCGTTTTTGAGCAACGTACTCAAGCGTGCATTGCCGGCGTCGATTGCAGTCATTTTGGCTGCGGCTCTCGATATCTTTGTGGCGCGCGTGTTTGGCTTTAGCCAGCTCACGCTGTCTACGATGTGTCTGCTTACGTCGTGCGCGGCGAGCGTCAGCCTGATCTGGCGCATCTCGCAGCCTCTCACGCCCTTACGTGTGGTGCTCTTTGTGTTTGTAGTCGCCAGCATCCTGGTGGTCGTTATCGGATTCCCGGAGCTGCTGTCCATTGCCAACCTGTCGATGGGCCAGATGGTTATCTTGGCTGTCATCGTGGTCTTTACCTGCTCGGTGTTCTTTAAGCTGGCCACGATGATGGATTTGCTCAAGCCACGTCGTCGTCATGCCGCAACTGGTTTTGGCCGTGGTGTGCGCGTCCACCTGGGTCGCGGTGGCGGCAAGGTGAGCTCGACGGGTTCGACGGCCGAGCGTTTTGCCAAGCGCGTCGCCGCCGACATGGCGCAGCGCCGCGAAGATCGCACCGCTCGCGAGGCCGAGGCCCGCGCACTTGAGGGCGTGGCCCAGGCCCAGCCCAAGAAAAAGAAGAGTACCGGAGCCAAGCGCTCTCGCGTGACCAAGTCCGCCCAAGGCATCAAAGTCTCGATGCCAAGCAAAAAGAAGAAGTAACTACGCGCCCTGGCGATGTTGAATTGGTGCCTTGCTCCTGTGGGGCCGTGGCGATGTTATGCTCTAACCTCGATTGTTTGAATTACTTCGAAAAGAGGATGCCGTGATCTGCCCGCATTGCCTTAAGACTATCGAGGACGGCGCCTCGTTCTGCCCCTACTGTAACGCCTATGTGGGTCCGGGCGATGGCCCCGAGCACACCGAGTTCGTGTTCTGCGAGGGCTGCGGTGCCCGTCTTTCTCCGCATGATCGTACGTGCCCCAAATGCGGACGCCCCGCTCCGGGTATCCTCTCCGAGGACGCGGCCGCATCCGACCTGGCAGCGGGCCGCACGGCGGGCTTTCCGCGCCTAACGCAAGAGCAGATCGATACCGAGGTGCCTCATGCGCCCGCCTCGGCTGCCGCGGTTCTTTCGGACGCCGCCGATCCTAACGAGACCTGCGTGCTGCCGGCTTTCGATAAGGATTTCGGTATCCCCAAGGTCGATATTCCCACGCCCGTTTCCCTGCACGACGATGCTCAAAAACCCAAGCGCAAGGTGCATCCCGACGAGGACGCCTATCACAAGCACAAGCGTCATATCCCCAAGCCACTCATTATCATCGCGGTCCTTGCCGTCGTTTGCGGCGGTGCCTATTGGTTCGTGACGACCGATCCCATGGGTGTCATGCCTGGCTTCTACGACCAGTTTGGCCAAGCTGCACAAACCACTTTCCCCACGCGCCAAAAGGGCGAGGCGACTGAGGACGATACCAAGCAGGACGATTCTGCCGAGTTGGTCCAGGAAGAAACCGTGCTCACCGATGATCAACTCTATACCAGGCTCGACGGTCTGTATCAGACCATCGTGTCCTACGGTGACGAGGACCAGATCGGTGAGGTCATCGATTCCTTTAACAACGGCTATCTCCGAACGCCGCTGTCCATCCGTCAGGAGCTGTCGCAGAGTGCCTTCGCCCTGCGCGACCAGATCAAAAAGACGCAAGATGAGCTCAACAACCTTAAGTATCAGGACGATACGGTCTATGCGGATGACATCGCCCACTTAAAGCAGCTTGCCGAGTGGATGTATGAGCGCGTCGACGTGATCTGCCAGAGCTGGGATATCTCGCTGGCCATTCCCGATGGCGAGTCGATGAGTTCTCACCAAAGCGAGATCCTGGCGCCCATCGCGCAGGGCGGCAACAGCGCGCTGAACCAGTACGACGCCAACGTGGGTTCCTGGAAGCCGCAGCAGCGTTCCTAAAATTAGTTCGCCATAGTCGGCATAACCTACGTGCGCAATTGATGTAAGCGCATGCTTATTGCTACAATTCGTACAAATATGCTTTAAACGCACGAGGGAGGAACCACATGTTTGGTTTTAAGAAAGAGCTCTACACGCCCGAGTATCAGCTTGCCGGCGACGAGTGCGCCGTTATCGAGACGTCGAAGGGTACCATCAAGGTCAAGTTTGACGGCGAGGGCGCTCCCATTCATGTCGCGAACTTCTGCGAGCTTTCCACGATGGGTTTCTATGATGGCCTTAAGTTCCATCGCTATGTGCCCGGTTTTGTCATCCAGGGCGGCGACCCCAATACCCGCGATATGTCCGGCGCCGACGTCGCCGCTGGTCTTGAGGGCCCCGACGGCATGCCCGGTACCGGTGGCCCCGGCTACTGCATCAAGGGCGAGTTTGCCACCAATCCGCGCAACAGCCATGTCGATGGTGCCCTTGCCATGGCACGCTCCATGGACCCCGATTCCGCGGGTTCGCAGTTCTACTTCTGCCTGGGCGCCCAGCATAACCTCGATTCCGGTTACACCGTCTTTGGTACCACGGTCGAGGGTCTCGATGTGATTTCGCAGCTGCGTGCCGGCGACGAGATCGTCCATGTCGAGATCGTTCACGAGTAAAGGGGACTTCCTTGAATAGCCAGCTGATCCAACAGGGCCGCGCCGCTTACCGCGCGGGTGATTTTTCCGCTGCAGCCCAGATGCTTGGGGCGGCAAAGACTCCCGATGAGATTATGGGCGAGGCCGATCACCTTCGTGGCAACGCCTTGATGCACCTGGGCATGTATGCCGAGGCCGCCGAGGCCTACGCCGCTGCCCTCAATGACGGCACCTACGGCAAGCGCGGCGCGCTGCTCACCAACCGCGGCAAGGCGCTCGCCGCCGTGGGCGACTACACGACGGCCGCCCAGGCGTTCTCTGCTGCTACGCAGGATGCTTCCTATGCCACGCCGTTCAAGGCCTATCTGGGCCTGGGCAATGCGCTGTTCCAGTCGGGCGATTATGCCAACGCGGGTACTGCCTTCCGTCAGGCTGCCATCGACGGCGCCAATCCGGCTCCTGCCGCCGCACTCGGCGAGCTCGGTCGTTGCTTCATTAAGCTCGGCCGTCCGGCGGATGCCGTGGAGACCTACCGCACGGCTATCGACTTTGCCGGCCCCCGCGACGACACGCGTGCGCTCAATGCCGGCATGGGTCAGGCGCTTTCTGCCGCCGGCCGTCCCTCCGACGCACTCGACGCCTTTAACGCCGCTACTGCCGATGGCATCTACCAGCTTACCTCCGAGCAGGCCGATGAGCTTGCCCGCGTGCACGATTCGCTTGCCGCGCTGTCTGCCCAGACGGCTATGTCCACGGCTCCGTCGCCCGCGATGGACGCTCCTGCCGTCGATCCGCTCGATCCTACGGGCGCGACCGGTCAGTTTATGCCCGATCCCTCGGACACCGGCTTCTTTACGCTGTCCGAGTCCGAGATGGTCCAGCAGGACCGTCAGGATCGCAAACAGGCCAAGGTCCGTCGTCGCCATCGCCACACGGGTCTCAAAGTCTTCATTGTGCTGCTTCTGCTCATTTTGATCGCCGCGGGCGGTCTGGGCTTTGCCTACACGCGCGGCTTTGGCTTCCCGTCTCAGGAGTCTGTCGTTACCGATCTGTTCCAGGCTGCCGGCGACGGTGACACCGCAAAGGCCGAGTCTTGCCTGGCCTCGAGCCTGTCCGAGGACGCTAAGTCGATGATCGTCTCCTCGATTCCGCAGGGTGCCACCGTGTCCGTCGAGGGCATGGATCAGTCCATGACCGAGACGACCGCTAAGGTGAAGGCATCGCTGTCCAAGGGCGGCGAGCAGGAGTACACCGTCAAATTCGTGCGCTCCGACAACCATATCGGCTGGGCCGTTTCCTCGCTCGATATGGATTTCTCGGCTGCTGACAACCAGTAGTGACCTTATGGGATTTAGCTTTGCCCGGTGCTTCACCGCAAGTGAGGTGCCGGGCTTGCGCTAGTATCATGAACTAGTAGTTTTCCAGCAATCATCCAACACATCAGGAGTTGCGTTGTTTTCTTTGATGGATATGTTCTTCGGTAGCTATGCGGGCGATCTTGCCATCGACCTCGGCACCGCAAATACGCTTGTCTCCGTGCGCGGCAAGGGTATCGTCATTCGCGAGCCCTCCGTCGTCGCCATCGACAAGAACGACGAGCGCATCCTGGCGGTCGGTATCGAGGCAAAGCGCATGCTCGGCCGTACGCCCGGCAACATCGTGGCCGTTCGTCCCCTGAAGGACGGCGTCATCGCCGACTTCGATGTTACCGAGGCCATGCTTCGCTACTTTATCGATAAGGCGTCCGAGAAGCGCTATCCGTGGACCCCGCGTCCGCGCGTTGTCGTCTGCGCTCCCTCCGGCGTCACGTCGGTCGAGAAGCGCGCTGTCTTTGAGGCCACGATCCAGGCCGGCGCTCGCCAGGCCTACCTGATCGAGGAGCCCATGGCTGCTGCTATCGGCGCCGACCT
>URTW01000097.1 GCA_900550815.1 uncultured Collinsella sp. | reverse complement strand
AGCTCGCCGTATCGTTCCATCAGCCCGTCCCTCAACTGACAGAAAGCGGGAATATAGACGTTCTAGATGCGCTGAATCAAATCTTGAGCGAGCTTATTGTCATAGATATGGACGTTCGTATTGCGGTCTCTGAGCATATCTAGCCAGGCCGCCTCATCAATAAAGTCGTAGAATCGGTACGACTCCTTCAAGATGGCACGAGGAGACCCCGACGCGGCAAGCGTGGCGCCCTCATACTCGAGCAGACGCTTAAGGAGCTTCCAGCTCAGTTCAAATTGAAGATTGAACTTATTAATCAATCCACTCTGAACAAAATCATTGTTGAGATCCTGATTGGGCGCATCCTCAAGATTCGCCAAGGCACTGGCAAAGTTCTCATATTTTTTCATACAGAATCACACCATCCCTGGCAATTTCATCGAGCAATTGACGCGATAAGGACTCGTCGAGATTGACGACATCTACATCTAAAAGAGTATCAAGACGCTCCTCGATCAAATATGACAACCGGCCGAAATCCCGGCAACCTGCTACGGCGATGTCAATATCGCTCTTAGGCAAGTTGTCACCTCGAGCGCGGGAACCAAACAGCACAACCTTCTCGGCGTCACATTCCCGAGCAAAAACTTCAATTTGCTTATACACCTTGTCGAGAGATGCCATTTGCAGCCCTACAGCTTAATGTCAAAGTTGATCTCGGGAACGGCGGCTAGGTCGGCCAACGTCACGCCGTCAACGTACTTTTCAATCACGTCGTCCAGCCCGCGCCAGAACTTGACGGTCGAGCAAAGGTCGCTGCGGGTACAACTGTTGTCGATGCCATCGCACGCCACCGGAGCCGTGCTGCCCTCAACGGCACGCAGGATGTCGCCGGCACGCACCTCGGCCGGGTCCTTGGCCATCATGTAGCCGCCGCCCTTGCCGCGCACGCTCTTAAGCAGGCCCGCCTTCATAAGCGGACGAACCAGCTGCTCCAGATACTTTTGCGAGATATGCTCGCGGTCGGCAACCTCGCGCAAGGCAATCTTGCCCTCGGCGTCGCCCAGCGCCGCGATATAGATCATTAGCCGGAGGGCATAGCGGCCCTTGGAAGAAATGAGCATACCTACCCTCCCGTTGTTCCTGGGACAAAATCAGGCCTATTTGTCCCAAATCCTATGCACGCGGGGCAAACAAACCTGATTATTATGTCCCACATCTAAAAAGTCGAGTGGATTAGTCGGGTTTTCCCTTGACTAACGCCGAACCCATAGTAACTTTATTCCGAGAAGATTCCTAGGGTTTAGTACACCTATGAGTACACCATATACAGAGAGGGACAGCATGAGCGCAAATCCGCTGCTTTCCATCGAAGGTCTCACCGCCTCCGTGGACGAGAAGACCATCCTCCACAACGTCAACCTCAACGTCGCCGCCGGCGAGACCCATGTGCTGATGGGACCCAACGGCGCCGGTAAGTCCACCCTCGGCCACCTGGTTATGGGCGACCCCGTCTACACCGTGCAGGACGGCCGCAGCGTCTTTGACGGCCAAGACATCACCGAGCTCACCACCGACAAGCGTTCGCGCGCCGGCCTGTTCCTGAGCTTCCAGGCTCCGGTCGAGATCCCGGGCGTGCCGCTGTCGAGCTTTTTGCGTGCCAGCATCGCCGGTCGCCCCGGCCTGGAGATGGAGGGCAAGGAGTTCCGCCGTCGCGTCAAGGAGCTCGCGGCCGAGCTCAACATGGATACCGCCTATCTCAACCGCGAGCTGGGCGTGGGCTTCTCGGGCGGCGAGAAAAAGAAGGTCGAGATGCTCCAGCTTCTGCTGCTGCAGCCCAAGCTCGCCATCCTAGACGAGACCGACTCGGGCCTGGACGTCGACGCTCTGTCCACCGTCAGCCACGGCATGGACGCCTACCGCAAGAGCTGCGACGGCTCCATGCTCATCATCACGCACAACACGCGCATCCTGGAGCACCTGGATGTCGACCGCGTCCACGTTATGGTCAAGGGCCACATCGTGCGCGAGGACGACGCCTCGCTGATCCCCTGGATCGACAAGAACGGCTTTGAGACCTTCGAGCGCGAGGCCGCCGAGCAGCGCGCCCAGGCCGAGGCCGCCGCTGCCGAGCAGCAGGCGTAAAGGGGCGACGTAATGACCAAGAACCGCACCGAGGTCGCGGACATCGACCGCAGCCTCTACGACTTCACCTATGGCGAGGAGGGATTCGAGCGTCTCGACGCCGGCATCACGCCCGACATCGTGCGCGAGATCAGCGCCAAGAAGGACGAGCCGCAGTGGATGCTCGACCTGCGCCTCAAGTCCCTCGAGATCTTCAACCGCTTCCCCGATCCGACGTGGGGCCCCTCCATCGAGGGCCTGGACATGGATAACATCGTCACCTACGTCAAGCCCAACACCGACCAAAAGCACGACTGGGAGTCGGTGCCCGACGACATCAAGAACACCTTTGAGCGCCTGGGTATCCCCGCTGCCGCGCGCAGCTACCTGGCGGGCGTCGGCGCGCAGTACGATTCCGAGCTTGTCTACCACAACATGCAGGACACCGCCTCCAAGATGGGCATCGTCTACTCCGGCATCGAGGAGGCCCTGCACGACCCGCAGTGGGAGCCGCTCATCCACGAGAAGTTTATGACGCTCATCCCGCCCACCGACCACAAATTTGCGGCCCTGCACGGCGCCGTATGGTCGGGCGGCTCGATTGTCTACGTGCCCAAGGGCACCAAGCTCGATTTCCCGCTGCAGAGCTACTTCCGCCTTAACGCCAAGGGCGCCGGCCAGTTTGAGCACACGCTCATCATTGTCGAGGACGACGCTGACCTGCACTTTATCGAGGGCTGCTCCGCGCCCAAGTACAACGTGGCCAACCTCCACGCCGGCGCCGTCGAGCTCTTTGTGGGCAAGCGTGCGCACCTGCGCTACTCGACCATCGAGAACTGGTCCAAGAACATGTACAACCTCAACACCAAGCGTGCGCGCGTGGACGAGGACGGCGACATCGAGTGGATCAGCGGCTCCTTCGGCAGCCACGTGGGCTACCTCTACCCCATGAGCGTGCTCAACGGCCGCCGCGCCCGCTCGAGCTTTACCGGCATCACCTTTGCCGGCGCCGGTCAGAACCTCGATACCGGCTGCAAGGTCGTGCTCAACGCGCCTGAGACCTCGGCAACCGTCGAGACCAAGGGCATCTCCAAAAGCGGCGGCATCCAGACGTTCCGTAGCTCTATTGTGGCGACGCCCAAGGCCGAGGGCTCCAAGGCAACCGTGAGCTGCCAGTCGCTCATGCTCGACGACCAGAGCCGCTCCGATACCATTCCGGCCATGGACATCCGCGCCAAGAACGTCGACATCGGCCACGAGGCCACCATCGGCCGCATCGGCGACGACAAGGTGTTCTACCTGATGAGCCGCGGTATCTCGGAGGAAGAAGCCCGTACCATGATCGTCAACGGCTTTGCCAACCCGGTCTCCAAGGAGCTGCCGCTGGAGTACGCCGTCGAGATGAACAACCTGAAAAAGCTCGAGATGGAAGGAGCGATCGGATAATGAATCAGACCACGAACACCGCTGCTACCACCCTTGCGCAGGTCACTGCGATGCCGGCTGCCACTAGGGGTAGGCTGAAGATGAACCAGACCAAGCTCGAGCTCTCTAACGAGCTTGCCGCCGCTCCCGCCGAGACCATTGAGGTTGAAGGCTTGGATGAGCAGTTTGCTGGCACGTCCGACGCCTTCGGTTCCGCCATGGACGCCATGGCCGAGCGCTTCCCCGAGCGCCGCGCCTCCGCCCCCGGCGACGCCGCCGATCGTGCCCGCATCACACCCGAGACCGAGCTTGACGTGCCCGCCACCTCTGCCTACCAGGCCGGCGCTATCAAGCTCGAGGAGGAGCGCTCCCCCGCTGAGGCCTTCGAGACCGGCATGGGTGAGGCCGCCTACGCCTATCTGGCTGATCACGCCACCAAGCGCATCGTCATCGACGTGCCCGCATACCAGCACGCCACGGTTACCGTGCGTGTGAGCGGTGTAGACGCGGCGGCCGCCATCGCCGCTATCGATGTCGTCACCCGCCCGCAGGCAACGCTCGACCTGCAGATCGCCCTGGACTCCCCCGTTGCCGGCCAAGGCGTCGTGGGCTCCGTGCGGCGCGTGCGCGCGCACGAGTACGCCACCGTCAACGTGACCTGCACGCAGACGCTCGACGATAGCTGGATCGCGCTCGACGACACCGGCCTGTTCCTGGACGAGGGCGCGCGCGTCAACGTGCAGCACACCGTCCTGGGTGCCGGCGCCAGCGCCACCGGCCTTGCCGGCGACCTGCTGGGCGATACCGCCAAGGTCACCATCGATACTGACTACCTGGGCGCCCGCGAGCAGGTGCGCGACTTTAACTACGAGCTGCGCCACCGCGGTCGCAAGACCGAGTGCGAGATCGACGCCAACGGCGTGCTGACCGGCACGTCCAAGAAGGTCTACCGCGGCACCATCGACCTCGTGCACGGCTGCAAGGGTGCAACCGGCACCGAGCGCGAGACGGTGCTTTTGGCCAACAAGGGCGTCGACAACAAGACCATTCCCGTCATTCTCTGCGACGAGGACGACGTCGCCGGCAACCACGGCGCCACCATCGGTCACGTCCGCGACGAGCAGCTGTTCTACCTCGCCTGCCGCGGCCTTGACCAAAACGCCGCCGAGGACCTGTTCATCCGCGCCAAGCTGGAGGACGCCGCGCTTTCCGCCACCGACGAGCGCACCCGCGCCGCCGTCGTCCGCCTGGGCAACAACCTGATTGACAACTTTGAGGAGGAGCTCGCATGATCGACACCGAGCACGTTAAATGCGATACCTGTACCGCACCGGAGCCTATGGAGCTCGACGCCAGCGACGAGGCCTCGCGCGGCTGGCCTACCGTAGACATCGAGACCAACCCCTACAAGGGCCAGTTCCCGCTGTTCCAGCAGCACCCCGAGATCGCCTTCCTCGATAGCGCCGCCACCGCGCAGCGCCCCGCCTGCGTGCTCGACGCCGAGCGCGACTTCTACCAGCGCATGAACGCCAACCCCCTACGCGGCCTGTACTCGCTTTCCGTCTAGGCCACCGAGGCCATCGCGAAGGTGCGGCAGCAGATCGCCGACCTCATCGGCGCCCCACAGGCCAACGAGGTCGTCTTCACCCGCAACACGAGCGAGTCGCTCAACCTGGTCGCCAAGAGCTTTGCACCCACGGTGCTCGAGCCCGGTGACGAGGTCGTCATCACCATCATGGAGCACCACTCCAACCTAATCCCGTGGCAGCAGGTCTGCCGCGAAACCGGCGCCAAGCTCGTCTACCTCTACCCCACCAAGACCGGTCAACTCACCACCGAGGAGGTTCTGTCCAAGGTGGGCCCCAAGACCAAGGTCTTGGCCGTGGGTCAGGTCTCTAACGTCCTGGGCGTTGAGAACCCAGTCAAGAACCTCGGCAAGCTCGTGCACAAGTACGGCGGCTATCTGGTCGTCGACGGCGCGCAGTCGCTGCCGCACATGCCGGTCGATGTGGCCGATCTGGGCGCCGACTTCTTTGCCTTTAGCGCGCACAAGGCCATGGGCCCCATGGGCATCGGCGTGCTGTGGGGCAAAATGGACCTGCTCAACGCCATGCCGCCCATGCTCACCGGCGGCGAGATGATCGACTCGGTCACCGAGCAGGACGCCGTCTGGGCGCCCGTTCCCGAGAAATTCGAGGCCGGCACGCAGGACGCCGCCGGCATCTTCGCCACGGGTGCGGCACTCGACTACCTGGTCAACACGGTGGGTTACGAGAACATCCAGGCCCGCGAGCAGGCACTCGTCCACTACCTGATGGGTGAGCTCATGCAGCTCGACTTTGTCCAGATCATCGGCTCCATCTATTGGGACAACCACCACGGCGTTGTGAGCTTTAACGTCAAGGGCATCCACCCGCACGACGTCGCGAGCATCATGGACATGGACGGCGTCTGCATACGCGCCGGCCACCACTGCGCGCAGCCGCTGCTCACCTGGCTGGGCGTCGAGAACCTTGCCTGCTGCCGCGCCAGCGTGGCCTTCTACAACGACAAGGCCGACATCGACAAGTTCATCGCCGGCCTGCATCACGTTTGGAGCACGTTCAATGGGTAATCTGTACACCTCCACCACATTTATGGAGCACAACTCGCACCCCGACTATAAGTATGAGATGGATGCTCCCACGCACGAGCACGACGGCATCAACCCCAGCTGCGGCGACGAGCTCACCTTGCAGCTGCGCGTCGAGAACGGCGTGATCGAGGAGGCCTCCTTTACCGGCCACGGCTGCGCCATCAGTCAGGCCAGCGCCGACATCATGGCCGACCTCATCACCGGCGAGACCGTCGAGGAAGCTCGCCGCCTAGCAGAGCTCTTCCTTGCCATGATCCGCGGCGAGAAGCTCTCCGAGGAGGACCTGGAAGACCTGGACGAAGCCGCCCAGCTCCAGGACATCTCGCACATGCCCGCCCGCGTCAAATGCGCCGAGCTCGCCTGGCGCACCCTCGACGGCATGCTCACGGGACAAAATAATCAGTAGTATTTGTCCCAAATCTTAAGAAATTTGTTGGCCGAATCGCTTGACTAAGAGTGGTTCGGCCATTTTCTATTCCGAGAGCTCAGCCTGTGCCTTCACCCGCGCATAAGCGCGCACGATACGAGATACGGTACTCTTGCTGATTCCCGTATACCGTTCGATCTCGCGCACCGTGTAGCCGCCATCGTGCAGAGCGAAAATGATTCTGTCTCGCCGCGAGGGCGCAACAGTCTTGAGTTCGTTGAGCGGCACGCCCAGGCGCTTCGCCAACTTGTCGGCAAAGGCGTGGCGTTCCCACTCTGTCTCTTTCATATCGCACAGCGCTGGCTCGCTGCCGTCGGGCGTCGAAAGCGAATAGGCAATAAAGCCCTCGGCAGAAACAAAAAGCTCAAGCACGCAAGAAGGATCAGAAAATCCCCTCGCGACATCAGCCGCGTCAGCGTCGTACGCGCGCAACTGCTCCGCAAAGCTGCTCCAGGGATAACGCTCGATTAGGCTAACGCCCGCCTCCTGTGGACCGGCGTGTACGGAGCGAATAGCCTCCATCACCTGCCAGTCGGTATCGAGGGATCGCCGGTCAAAACGGTTCTGGAACAGATGGCCTGTGCGCCCCGTGCGTTTATTGAACCGCCGCGCGTACGTCAAAAGCAACCGGTGCATCGCCGCGCTCATCCTGTCCTCGTAATCTGTAAGCACCAAATGCACGTAATTGCCCATAAGGCACCAGGCGATAACCGTCACACCCTCCTCGCAGCAGCACTCGCGCATCAGCTCCAAAAGCTCCC
>URTW01000096.1 GCA_900550815.1 uncultured Collinsella sp. | reverse complement strand
GGACGCGGGCTCGGCGCGAGTCCGCGCTGGCGGGCGGGCGGGCGCGGCGACCTCGCCGGCATGCATCACGATGACGCCGCAGGTACTCGTCTTAACAAACTCGACCATCTTGGGATCGGTGAAGCCGGTCACGTCGTTGACGATCGAGGCGCCGCAGCGCACGGCCGCCTTGGCAACCGCTACATGACGCGTGTCGATCGAGACGATGGCGCCCTCCTTGGCCAGCGCGCGCACCACGGGCAGCACGCGGCGCGCTTCCTCATCGGGGTTGACCGGGGTAAAACCAGGGCGCGTGGACTCGCCGCCCACGTCGATGATGTCGGCGCCGGCGTCGAGCATCGCCAGGCCGTACTCGATGGCGGCATCCGGGGCGAAGTGTTCCCCGCCATCGCTAAACGAATCGGGCGTCACGTTGAGGACGCCCATGATGCGCGGACGGTCAAAGCTGAGCTCGTACTTTCCGCACCGCCATGTCTTGCTGTCGTTCGCCATGAACATCCTCCTAAAATGCCCACGCCGCCGAGCTTGGGGAGCTGGCGGCGGGGTCGCTTTGCACTCAGTCTTTCTATTGTATCCGCGCACACGGGCTAGAACGCAAACGCGGCTGCGATGTCGCAAGAAATCAGCAGGTCGGCATTTGCATCCTGATCGGTGGGAGCAAGATTGCAAATGGCCAGCGTATCGCCGGTAAAGTAACGCGTAAGGCCCGCCGCCGGATACACCACGAGCGAGGTCCCGCCCACAATGAGGGCATCGGCCGCGGCGATGGCGGCACCGGCACCGGTCAACACATGCTCGTCGAGTGGCTCTTCGTAGAGCACCACATCGGGCTTGATGCGGCCGCCGCACGCGGGGCACGCGGGCACGCCCGCGGCATCCTCGTGCTCGCGCGAGCAAATCCACTCGGCGCTATAGACCGCGCCGCACGACTGGCAAATGTTGCGATGGACCGATCCGTGCAGCTCAAACACTCGCTGTGAGCCGGCCATCTGATGCAGGCCGTCGATATTTTGTGTCACCACGGCATTTAGCTTGCCGGCGCGCTCCAGCTCGGCCAGCTTGGTGTGGCAGCGGTTGGGCTTGGCGCCAAGCGCGATCATCTTGGTGCGGTAAAAGTCGAAGAACTCGGCAGGATGCGCCTCGTAAAAGCTATGCGAGAGCATGGTCTCGGGCGGGTAGGCAAACTGCTGGTGATATAGGCCGTCCACGCTGCGGAAATCGGGGATGCCACTTGCCGTGGAAACACCCGCGCCGCCAAAGAAGACCACGCGCTTGTGGGTGTCAAACAGATCCGCCAGCGCGGCGGAGGCCTGCCTGGGGTCCGATATTGCCTGCGTCATATGAGTCCTCCATCTGTGCCGCCGGAGCGGCTGCGATTGCTCCGGCGCTCGCGGAGCCATCCCCGCCTCTGTTGCGGTAATCTTAAGCCTGCCAACCCCGTCGAAAGGACACCATGCCTCAGACTTACACCTTTGCCTCGTGGAACGTCAACGGCCTGCGCGCCGTGCTCAAAAAGGACCCGAGCTTTATCCAGATCGCGCAAGAACTCGACGTCGATATCCTGGCGCTGCAGGAGACCAAGCTGCAGGAGGGCCAGGTCGATATCGACCCGCCCGGCTATCACCAAACCTGGAGCTACGCCGAGCGCAAAGGCTATTCGGGCACCGCGGTCTTTAGCCGCCAGGAGCCGCTACGCGTGCTGCGCGCCGACGCGCTGCTGCCCTACGCCGGCGAGGGCGAGGCCGCCGAGCTCGTTGCCCAAGCCGCAACCGAGGGCCGCGTCTGCGCGCTGGAGTTCGACAAGTTCTGGTTTGTGGATGTCTACACTCCCAACGCGCAAAACGAACTCGCGCGCATCGATGTGCGCATGGCCTGGGACGATGCCTACCGCGGCTTTTTGAGCGCGCTTGAGCGCGAGACCGGCAAGCCCGTCGTAACTTGCGGCGACTTTAACGTGGCACACGAGGAGATCGACCTTAAGAACCCCAAGTCCAACCGCGGCAACGCGGGCTTTTCGGACGAAGAACGCAGCAAGTTTACCGAACTGCTCGACGCCGGCTTTACCGATACCTGGCGCGCGGCAAATCCCGACGTCGAGGGCGTCTATAGCTGGTGGAGCTACCGCTTTAATGCCCGCAAGAACAACGCCGGCTGGCGCATCGACTACTTCCTGGTAAGCGACGCAATCGCCGCCGGCGTTCGCGACACCGGCATCCGCGGCGACATCTTCGGCAGCGACCACTGCCCCGTCACCCTCACGCTAGAACTCTAGCCCCAAGTAATTCCTGGGGGGACAGAGGAAAACAGATTATGTGGCCCCTCTCCCCCTATAAGTTGCGGTGGAATAGTTCCTGTTTGGGCAGCAAATAGCCAAAAACGAGAACTATTCCACCGCAAGTTCGTGAGGGAACGCGAAATGCCCTACAGCCCGTATTTCACGACGACACGGTTAATGCGGCGACACCAGGGCTTGTACAGGACGGCCAAAAACACGCAGGTCGCGAGTCCGTGCGTGATATCGAACGGTACGGCGGTGGCAAGACGCGCCACGACGCCCGCCCACGTGAGCGGTTGTACAAAACCGATAATGTCGTACGCGTTGATCACCACGCCGTACAGCAAACCCGAGGCAAAGCCATACGCCAACAGCGCCGGCATGCGCACGGTTCCATCCGCACGGTCAAACGCACCGGCATGCGCCAGCGCACCGCCAACATAGCCAACCAGGCCCCAGGCATACATCTGCCACGGTGTCCACATGCCCTGTCCAAAAAAGAAATTGCTGGTCAGCGCCGCCAGCGCGCCAACCATAAAACCATTGCGGCGACCAAGCGTCGCCCCCGCGATTATGGCGATGGCGCTCACCGGTTTAAAGTCGGGAATAGGCCCAAACAGGATGCGCCCCGCCGCGGCCAGCGCCGCCAGCACCAGCGTGGGCATAATCTGGCGCAAACCCGGACGAGATGCCTCGTAACCCGCAAAGAACAACGCAAGCACCAGCGCCACTACAACCAGCATGGCAAGCGCCGCCTGCTCAATGCCCGCCAGCAACGCCGCAGTCATCACTGCCGGCACTGCCAACAACAACGGGACCTCCAGTTTTGCAAGCAAGTGCGAGAAACGACAGTCTGTCATCCCATCACGCCCTATAGAACACGTTGTCGGCAAAGAAATCTGCCGGAGGCTCCATGCAGGCGATCTCGCCGTCGAACATCATGGCGACGTCGTCGGCTACCTGCTCGGCAAAGTCCAAATCGTGCGTAGCCATGATGACGGTGCCGCCAGCCTTCGCATGGTCACGCAGGGCGCGGGCGATGATGCGGCGGCTCTCCAGGTCCAAGCCCTTCGTGGGTTCGTCAAGCAGCAGCAGCTCGGGGCCGATCAGCAGCAGCTTTGCCAGTGCAAGCAGCTGGCGCTGTCCGCCCGAGAGGTCGTTGGGGTGGCGCGTCTCCAAGCCGTCCAGTCCCAGTTGCGCCGCACGCTCCCGCGCCAAGTTCTCGTCGTACCCGCAGGTCGAAGCCCATTCCTTCAGCTCGTCGCGCACCGTTTCGGCGACCAGCAATGCCATGGGAATCTGTGGCAGCAGTGCCGCCGAAGCCGTCCCACGCACCATGCGGCCACGCTGCAGCTTAGCCGTCTTGGCCAGCACCGAGAGCATCGTCGACTTGCCGCAGCCGTTTCCGCCCACAATCGCATGCACCGCGCCGGCCGAAAACGTCACGTCGAGCCCGCGCAGCACCCAACCGCCCGCGCGATCGTAGCGAAACCAGCCTTCCGACAGGGTGGTAGCCGATCCGCCGTGCATTTTTTGGAGTATTCTGCTTCCATCCGTGCGCGGGAAGGCTTCCGAGCCGTTCTCGAGCGACGTTTGCGCCACAAATTCGGACGATTTGTCCAATTTCGAACTTTTTTTCGCGCTCGATACGTCCCCGGGCGGCTCCAGAGAGCCCAAATTGTCCTCACGCCTGCTGAATACTCCTTTTTTTGCACATCGGATGGCACCCCACCCCAACATATCATCGGAAACCAGCGATTCTCGGCGTCCCAAAGAAGCCATATCCGCCACCTCGCGCACGCGACCGTCCTCAATCCGGTACGCACACGTCGCGTATTCGAGCATTGGGCGCGGCTGATGCGTCGCCACAACAACCGTGCAGCCCAGCTCGCGATTCACACGAAACAGCGCGTGCAGGAAATTCTTCTCCGCAACCGGATCAAGCTGAGACGTGGGCTCGTCGAGCAGCAGCACGCGCGGGCGCAGCGTCAGAACGGCCGCCAACGACAGCAACTGTTTGCGACCGCCCGAAAGCGTGTCAGTATCGCGGTGAAGCCAATCTTCCAGCCCAAAGAAATAGCTGGTCTCAGCTACGCGACGGCGCATCTCATCACGCGCTAGCCCCAAGTTTTCCAGGCCAAACGCCATCTCGTGCCACACGGTTTCGCACACGATCTGGTTCTCGGGATCCTGGAACACATAGCCCACGCGCTCCGCCGATGCCCGCACATCCATGTCGGCGACGTTCTCGCCCAGCACGAGCAGTTCGCCAGTGCGCTCGCCCGCCGGAGCGATCTCGGGCTTGAGTAGCGACAGCAACGTCGACTTACCCGATCCGGTACCGCCGACAAGCAGCGCAAATGCACCTTGGGGAACAGACCAGTCGAGTCCCTCGAGCACCGCAGCATCCGCATCGGGGTAGGCAAAGCTCAGGCTCCGCACCTCAATCGCCGGCATATCCGGGCCGCACGCCGCGCCCGACACCGGGCCCCTATCCAACCGAGCCATCAGCCGAACCTCTTCTCATCGATCGCATGCAACACGCAGGGCAGCATCATCCAGGCAGCGTACACGACATAGCCCAGCCACGGCGCCGGCACCGATAGTTGCGGGTAAAACGAATACTGCGTTGTCGCGGCCCATGCCACCGCCACCGCAGCGGCACCAAACACCGCAAGCCCAACCAGCGCGGCAACATCGCCGCGACCCAGCCGATACCGCGCGTACGTCGTGCGACGTGTCGCGGCGCCCCATCCACGGGAGCGCATGGCGTCCGCGCGCTCCAGCGAATCTTCCATGCCCCAGCCCATCAACACGCTCGATGCCCGTAGGCGCGAACGCACGGGATCGGCCGGCGCGCGACCCGGCACATCAATCGCATCCTGCACCGCCAGTACCGTACGACCGCGGCGTAAAAACTGCGGGATAAGCCGCATGCACATCGAGATCATGAGCGCGAGCACCGGCGCGGCGTTGCCCAAAAGCGCAAGTACCTTGTCGTATTCGAGCATCGACGCCGCGGCCTCAAACCACAGCACGCTCGCCACGAACAGCCCGCCCATGCACAGGCCGTAAACCATGCTCTCTAGATACACCGCACGCATGCCAATACGAAACAGCTCCGTCGAGCCCGATGCACTAAACAGCGGATTGAGCACCGCAATGATCAAAATCACCGGCAGCTGCCAGCGAAGCGCGCCCAACGTGCGCGCAACACCGCGCGTCGCAAGCCCGTACGCCAACCCGCCCGCAAGCGATAGCACAATCAGCACCGGTTGCATCGAGAACATGGTGAGCCCCAACGTCAGCACCATGTAGAGCGCCGGCACCGCCGGATGCGACATCGAAAATGCCGCGACAGGTTCGTTGCCCGATTCCTCTCGCATGATATCCACGGGCACCCCCATCCCCTCGCTCAAAACGTCAACGCCGCAGCGCCGCCGCCATACAAAACCAGCGCAAACACCACGCCGTCGGCACCGACATCGGCCGTCGCGCATCAATCGTTACGCGCTCATCATATGCCTGCGGTATCATATTGCGCCGTGTATCGTTTCCAAACACACGTCTCTATAACGTAACAGGAGATCACATGGACGCAACCGCAATTATCCTCGCCGCCGGCGAGGGCACCCGCATGAAGTCGAACCACTGCAAGGTTTCGCACAAGATCCTGGGTAAGCCCATGGTTCAGTGGATCGTCGACGCCACCATCAAGGCCGGCTGCAGCCGCGTCGTGGTCGTCATCGGCAGCCACGCCGACGAGATGCGTGCCCTCATCGACGGCGCCTACGCCAACAGCGCCACCAAGGTCGAGTGCGTTGAGCAGACCAAGCGCCTGGGCACCGGCCACGCCGTCAAGGTCGCGCTCGAGGCCTGCGGCATCACGCAAGGCCCCGTCGTCGTGCTCAACGGCGACCTGCCGCTCATCACCGCCGACACCGTCGCCAAGTTCGCGCAGACCGTCGCCACCGGCGAGCTCGCCTGCACCGTCATGACCATGACCCCGCCCGATCCTTTTGGCTACGGCCGCATCAAGCTGGGCGCCGATGGTCAGATCGAGCGCATCATCGAGCAGAAGGACTGCACGCCCGAGCAGGCCGCCACGCTGCTCGAGTGCAACGCCGGCTGCTACGCCTTCGACGGCGTGCAGCTCGCCGCCCACATTAACGAGATCGGCAACGACAACGCGCAGTCCGAGTACTACCTGCCCGACATGCTCGAGATCCTCAAGGGTCACGGCCAGGCGGTCTCCATCTTCCACTGTGACGACTACCGCGACGGCCTGGGCGTCAACAGCCGCATCCAGCTCGCGCAGCTCACCGCCATCGCGCGCGACCGCATCAACGAGCACTGGATGGCCGAGGGCGTTACCTTCATCGACCCCACGCAGGCCTGGATCGGCCCCGATGCCACCATCGGCCGCGACACCGTCGTGTGGCCGCAGACGCACCTGATCGGCCACGTCACCGTGGGCGAGGAGTGCCAGCTCGGCCCCAACAGCCGCCTCACCGACACCACCGTCGGCAGCGGCTGCATCATCGACGAGACCATCGCCATCGAGGCCGTCATCGAGAACGGCGTCGACTGCGGCCCGCGCGCCTACCTGCGCCCGGGTACCCATATGCTCGACGGCTCCAAGGCCGGCACGCACGTGGAGATCAAGAAGTCCACGATCGGCGAGGGCTCCAAGGTGCCGCACCTGTCCTACATCGGCGACACCACCATGGGCTCCGGCGTCAACGTGGGCGCGGGCTCCATCACCTGCAACTACGATGGCGTGCACAAGCACAAGACTGTCATCGGCAAGGATGCCTTCATCGGTTCCGACACCATGATGGTCGCGCCCGCTCAGATTGGCGACGGCGCACTCGTGGCCGCCGGCTCCGTCATCACCGAGCCGGTCCCGGCCGACGCACTCGGTCTGGGCCGCGCCCGTCAGGTAAATATTGAGGGCTGGGCCGCCGATTATCGCCGCCGTCTGCACGAGGACGACGAGGCATAACGTTTCGCCAAGCACAAAAGGAGCTGTTCCATGGGGACGGCTCCTTTTTCTATCGTGGCCTGCGCGACCGGATGAGTGGTCGGTTCGTGTCCGTTGGTTGATTTCCGATCTCAGCCGAACACATTGAGCAAATAGGCCATTCCCGCAGTTAGCCGAACGCCCCCGCGGCCCC
>URTW01000095.1 GCA_900550815.1 uncultured Collinsella sp. | reverse complement strand
AATGCGCCGTCTGGCTTGCCGCCACAGCTCGGTAAAGGTTTTCCAGGTGCCCGAGCTCGCCGAGAAACCGTGTGGCCATTAACCTAATGGGTCATGGCCGCACGGTTGAACGGCGAGGTCGGGTGCCCGGGGAAGCTTTACAGGAGACCGTTGTCCTGGAGGACCTTCTTAATCGCCTCGACGTTCTCGCCGGTCATGGCCTTCACCGGGCGCGGCATGGTCGGGCTGTCGAAGATGCCCATGAGGTTCATAGCGGTCTTGAAGGCGCCGACGCCACCGGCATAGCCCTGGACGCCCGAGGTGACATCCCAGATGTGCGAAATCTCATTGAGGCGATCCTGCTCGGCCTTGACGGTAGCCCAGTCACCAGCCTGAGCGGCCTTCCACTGACGCACGTAGCCCTCGGGCTCAACGTTGGCGAGACCCGGGACGGAACCGTCGGCGCCACCGAGGTAGGCGCCGTCGACAACAACCTCGTGACCGGTGAGAATGCTCATCGGATGGCCGTTCTTCTCGTTCTCCTGAACGAGGTAGCGGAACGAGATGTCATCACCCGAGGAATCCTTGACGCCAGCAAGGACGCCCTCGGCGCCGAGCTTGGCAAGGAGCTTCCAGGGGAGCTTGGTGTGAACGCAGACGGGAATGTCATAGGCGAAGATGGGCAGGTCAAGCTCCTCGTGCAGGATACGGAAGTGCTCCTCGACCTCGGTCATGCCCTGCAGGGCATAGAACGGGCAGGTGGCGACGAGGGCATCGGCGCCCAGCTCCTGGGCGACCTTGCCGTGCTCGATCATGCGCTCGGTCTCGGTATCGATGATGCCGACCAGAACAGGCACACGGTGGTCGACGATACGAACGGCCTCGGCGATAATCTGGCGACGGCGCTCGTCGGTGGAGAAGACGACCTCGCCCGAGGATCCCAAGAAGAACAGGCCATCGACGCCGGCATCGATCATGCGGTTGATGCTGCGCTCAAAGGAGGCAACGTCGAGCTGGCGATCTTCGGTATCGGGAACAACGACGGGAGGGATAACGCCGGTGAATTTCTGAGTTGCCACAAGAATCTCCTTAGCTGTCTGGCGGGCGGCCCTATGCCACCCACTCTTGTTGGCAGTGTCCAGGCCGTCTAGGCCAAAGAACACGAGTAGAACGTTTGGTTAAAAAAGTCGACGACTTCGTTTTCGAACGCATTGATGCGCTCGTGAGCGTATTTTGCATAGATGATATGCCTCCGGTCACACTCAAGACCGTTGAATACGGCAAACTGATCCTTAGGATCGCTCACGGTATCCATAAGCGATGTGCCCATGAGCACCGATCCGCGCACCCGAGACGACAGCGCCTCGAGGCCGCCAGGAAGCGGATTGGCAACCGCCGTGCAGGCGAGGCCCCGCTCGTCCAGAGCAGAAACCGCCAGCGCGACTCCGCCGCCAAGGCCCTCGCCCCATGCAAAGATGCGGTCGGGGTCCATGCCATCAAGATTGCGCGCCACCTTCGCCAGCGCGCAACCCCAACGGACGCGCTCGACAAAAGCGGGCGAAGCAATCCCCCGCCGCAGGTCGTCCGCACCAGCAACATCGTCATCCAGCGCGAGAACGGCATACCCTATGGCGGCAAATCTCGTCATGTGATGCCAGCCGCGCACAGGCCGATCGATGTCGTGGAACATCAGGCACAACGGCACGCGCTCAGATACTCGGGCACGACCGACAGGCTCGATCAAACGAGCGTGAATCGCATCGTCACCGAGCTCAAAGGAGACCTCCGAGTAACGGGCGCAGGGGTTAACAAAGTCAATCGCCGTAATGGCCAGGCCTTGAATCTCAAGATTCGAAGCGCATGTCTCTAAATCAGAAACATCTGCTTGGACATCACCGCGCCAGTCCCGATATTCTGCGAGCCTTGACGAAACCGTTCCAGGAATTCCCACGAGTCCGGGGACAATCAGCTCGTCAACATTGCTCTCGCACTTAGACATGAGCCTCCCCTCCCTTGCAGAAAAACGGAATGATCAAATCGTCAAAATCCTGAATCTCCTCGTGGCCAAAGCCTTCAAAGAACTCATGACGCTTTTCGCAGGTCAGGTTGTTATAGACCGCAAACTGCGTCGCTGGCGGACAGACGATATCGGCTGTGCCAGTGCCAAACAGCACGGGGCATTTGACCATAGGGGCAAAGTTCTTGGAATCGAAGTACGCCAGCTTGGCATAGGCTTCGTCAATACGAGTCGAGTCCTCGTCAAACCAGCGAGACCAATAGCGCAGGCCCTCGTAGGCAATGTCGTCGGCATCCAAATCCCAGACCAGGCGGAAATCTGACAGGAAGGGATAGAGGATGGCGGCACGATTGATAAGCTCGCTGTTAAGCGCACAGGTCGCAATGCCCAAACCGCCGCCCTGCGACGCGCCGTTCACAAACACACGCGCAAGATCGATGCCCTCGAGCTCGCGAACGATGCGGCACAGGATGCGAATATCTTGGTGCAAGCGGACATAGTAGAGGTTGGCCGGGTCGCCGTCGATACCGGCGACGATATGACCGGCAACCGTTGTGCCCTCAAATCCACCAATGTCCTCGGAGGGACCTCCTTGGCCGGGGCAGTCGAGGGCGATGAGTGCCATGCCCATGCCCGCAAACGACGCCTGCTCAAACCAGCTGCGGCTTGCACCCGGATACCCATGGAACTGAAGTACCAATGGCACGGGCTCGTCCGAGACAGGTTTAAGGTATTTGGCATGCAGGCGCGCGCCACACATGCCGGTATACCAGAGGTCGAAAAGCTGGCAGGTCGCGGCATCGGCGACCGATGCCGTCTCGATCGCATAGTCAAGCCCGACGGCGTCGGCCTCGGCCATGCGATCCTTCCAAAAGAGATCGAAATCTGATGGACGGGGCATGGCGCCTCGGTATTCACCAAATTGATGTTGTAGCTCCTGAGCACTTGGCATGGCTCGTGAACCCAACCTTTCGAAATCGCAACGGAGGTGCGCCCGGCAAGGGAACCGGGCGCACGGGAGTGAAAACGAGGCTACTCGCCGAGCTTGGGATGCAGCAGCGACGGCGCAGCGCCGAGCAGCATCTTGGTGTAGGGGTCCTGGGGGTGCTGGAAGACCTGCTTGGCCTCGCCCTGCTCGACGATCTTGCCGCCATTCATAACGATGATGTCGTCAGAGATATAGCGGACCGTCTGGATGTCATGGCTGATGAACACCATGGCCAGGCCGAGCTCCTTCTTAAGGTCGGTCAACAGGTTGAGAATCTGCGCGCGGACCGAAACGTCCAGAGCCGAGGTGGGCTCGTCGGCGATGATGGCATCGGGGTTCAGCGACAGGGCACGGGCAATTGCGACGCGCTGACGCTGGCCGCCCGAAAGCTGGCCGGGAAGAACCTCGGCGGCGGAGCTGGGCAGACCGGTGAGCTCCAAAAGCGCCTTGACGCGCTTCTCCTGATCGGCCGCGGTACCCAGGTTGTGGACGCGCATGGGGTCGAGCAGCTGCTCGCGAACGACCATGCGGGGGTTGAGCGCCGTGGCCGGGTTCTGGAACACGACCGAGATGACGCGACCCATGTGGCGACGGTCCTCGGCGGTACGTTTGGTAACGTCCTTGCCCTTAAAGTAGACCTTGCCGCTCGTGGGGGCCTGCAGGCCGCACATGACGTTAGCGGTGGTGGACTTACCGCAACCGGACTCGCCGACGATGCCAATCGGCTGACCGGGCATGAGCTTAATCGTTACACCCTGGACGGCGTGAACCAGGTTGGGGTGCAGAATCGAGCCGGTACGGGTCCTAAAGGTGACGTGGACGTCATCAAGGAAGATGATCGGCTCGACGCCGTTGACTGCGGTCTCGCTCATCTACATCACCTCCGCGTGAGGGGTCAAACCATTTGCCTTGAGCACCTCGTCGGGGAGCTCGGAATAGAAGTGCTCGGTGCCGGGCACGCGCTTGAAGACCGGACGGGTGTCCAGGCCAATACGCGGATGGCTCGAGCGGGGCGCGAAGCGATCGCCCTTGGGGAAATCGCGCGGGCTCGGAACGGCGCCGGGCACCTGGTGCAGGCGACCCGAACCGCTCTCGATGGACAGAACGGAGCCCAGAAGACCGCGGGTGTACTCGTGGATCGGGTTGGTGAGCAGCTCCTTGGTGGGTGCCTGCTCGATAACCTGACCGGCGTACATAACCGTGATGTTGTGGGCGACCTCGGCGACCAGAGCCAGGTCATGCGAAACGAAGATCATGGCAAAGCCGAGCTTGGCCTGAAGATCGTTGAGCAGCTTGATGACCTGCTTCTGGACGGTAACGTCCAGAGCGGTCGTGGGCTCGTCGCAGATGACCAGCTTGGGGTCGCGGGTAAGGGCCATAGCGATCAGGACACGCTGACGCTGGCCGCCGGAGAGCTCATGCGGATAGCTCTCGAGCGTGCGCTTGGGATCGAGGCCGACGAGCTCCAGGAGCTCCTCGGCGCTGCGGGTTCCGCCGCGCTTGGTGAGCTGCTTCATCTGGGCAGAGATGAGCATGGAAGGGTTGAGCGAGGACAGGGCGTCCTGATAGACCATAGCGATATCGGTACCGCGCAGGCCGAACCACTCCTTCTTGCTCATCTTGAGCAGGTCACGGCCCTCCCAGAGGACCTCGCCGGAAAGGTGCTCGTCCTCATCAGTCAGGCCCATGATGGCCAGCGTGGTGATGGACTTACCGCAACCGGACTCGCCCACCAGGCCCATGGTCTGACCAGGACGGACGTCAAAGTTGACATGGTCGACGACGTTGATATCACCGTGATGCTCAAACTGGATGCAGAAGTCACGGACCGAGAGAATCGGTTCGACAGACTCGTCGGGCACATGGCGATCGTCACGCTTGAGCTCAACATCGCGCAGGGCGCCAAGGCGAGCGGAGAGGGACTGAGCCTGCTCCTTGTAGGCACGAACGGGGGCGGAGACCAGCAGGGCGGCCTCGCGGCGCTTGGAGGAATCGGTCGGATCCAGGGCGGCGGAGGGAGCAGCGGCCATGGCGTCGGTAATGCCCTCGGAGAGGATGTTGAGCGCCAGGCAGGTGATCATGATGGCCAGGCCCGGGAACAGCGCCTGCCACCAACGACCGGCGAGCACGCCGCCGCGGGCGTCGGCGAGGATGTTGCCCCAGGTAGCGGTGGGCTCCTGGATACCAGCGCCGATGAAGGTCAGCGAGGCCTCGAAGATGATGGCGTCGGCGACCAGGGTAACGGTGAAGACCATGATCGGGGCGATGCAGTTACGCAGAACATGCTTGATCAAAATCCACGGAGCCTTGGCACCGGAAACGATGACCGCGCGGACATAGTCCTCGCCGTACTCGGACACGATGTTGGCGCGCACGATACGGGCAATCTGCGGAGTGTACATAAAGCCAATGGCGAAGATAATCGACGGCACGGAGTTGCCCAGGATGGAGACGAAGACGGCCGCGAGGGCGATGCCCGGGATGGACATGATGATGTCCAGGATACGCATGATCGTCTCGGAGACGGCCTTGCGCGAAACCGCTGCAAGGGCGCCCACGACCGAGCCGCAGACCAGAGCCATGGCAGTGGCGCCAAAGCCGATAATCAGCGAGTAACGACCACCGTAGAGCATACGCGACAGAATGTCGCGACCCTTATCGTCGGTACCGAAGATAAATCCGTTGCCGGGAGCCTGGCGAGCCGTAAAGATCTCGACCGGGCTATAGGGGGCAAGAAGGGGCGCCAGAATCGCAGTCAGGGCGACCAGCACCAGCACGACGGCGGCAATCTTAGAAGACAGCGTCATCTTCTTCCAGCCACCGAGCTTGAGCCCCTTGGAGGCAGCCTTCTCGAGCTGCTCGGTTTGCTTCTCTCGAATCTTTACCATAATCTACACCGTCCTGATGCGCGGGTTGATGAGCAGGTAGAGCATGTCAACCACGATGTTGATGATGATGAAGGCAAGAGCAACGACGATGACGACGCCCTGAACCAGGTTCGCCTCGTTGCCCTGAACGCCCTGCAGAATCGCGGTGCCCATGCCGGGGAGGTTGAAGATAACCTCGATGACGACGGCGCCGCCCATGAGGTAACCAATCTTAAGACCGAGGGTGGTGACCGGGGTGATCAGCGCATTGCGAAGAACGTTGATGCCGACGACGACCTTCTCGGGAACGCCGGCGCCGCGAGCCATACGGACATAATCCTTGTCGAGCTCCTCGACCATGGCGGTACGCACGATACGAGTCATCTGGCCCGTCAGCGGAAATGCCAAGGCGATAGCGGGCATGATCATACGTCCCAGATAGCCAACCGGATTCGTGGTGAAGTGAGGCAGAGCACCCGATGCCGGGAGCACCTTAAGGTAGGAAGAGAACAGCAGGATCAACAGAACGGCAAGCCAGAACGACGGGGTTGCCAAGCCGGCGATGGAAAAGACGCGGATCACTTGGTCCGGCCATTTGTCGCGATACAGTGCCGCGATGACGCCGAGCAAAAACGAAACGACTGCACCGATGGCAAGACCGATAAAGGTCAGCTGCATCGTGACGGGCAGGGCCGTGGAGATGCGTTTGGCAACGGAGTTGCGAGCAGCACCATAGGTGCCCATGTCGCCATGGATCAAATCGCCCATATAGCGCACGTAGCGCACGGGCCAGGGGTCGTCCAGACCATACTTCTCATGGAACTCGGCAACCGCCTCGGGCGAGGCACCGTCACCCAACGCCGTGTAGGCGGGGTCGGTCTTGGAGAACGACATAAGGAAGAACACCAGGACGGTGACGCCCAATGCCATGATCGGCAGCGCCACAAGACGCCTTCCAATCAAACGTAGCAAGTTGTTCACGTTCTCTCCCCTTTCTTTTGTCGGTAGGACCAACTGGTATATGAGTACGGATACTCATTACAAGACCCGAGCGACATCGTTGCCGCCCGGGTCTTTGTTTCAACTATGAGGATACGGTCCCAACGGCCGACATCCTGCATACAGACTCAAGCGAGTCTTACGCCTTGACGGTCGCAACGCCCCTGAAGGACATGCTCGTCGTGCCGATGCCCTTGAAGCCATCGAGGGCCTCGCCGTTGGGCGCAGTGGACGGATCGTCCCAAGAAGCGGAGACGGTCTTGACGTGGACAACGGGGTACAGAACGGCGGTGTCGGCAATGATGTCGAAGCACTCGTTCCACTTCTTCTGCTGCTCGTCGCCCTCGGCGGCAAGAGCCTCGTCCATGAGACCGTGGAGCTTCTGCCACTCAGCGGACTCCTTCCACGGGCAACGGGTCTGCATCCAGACGTTGTCGCCGAACCACCAGTAGAGCAGCGGCTCGGGGTCGGCGCCGAAGCAGGAAGGATCGCCAGGGGCAAGGAGGATATCGTAGGCCTAGAAGACGTCGATGGCAGCGTAGGTGGACGGCGAGGGATAGGTGTGGATGGGCACGTCGAAGCAGAGGGCGTCGAGGTCGGTCTTGAGCTGGGCGGGCGTGCCGATAGTCTG
>URTW01000094.1 GCA_900550815.1 uncultured Collinsella sp. | reverse complement strand
GAGCTTTGAGCCGCTGACCTACGAGCGCATCGAGACCGACTCGACCTACGACGCCGGCACCACCACGCAACTTATGTGGGGCGCCCGCTCCGACGTCGGATGCGTACGCCCGCACAATGAGGACTCCTATCTGGTGCAGTCGCCGCTCTTTTGCGTGTGCGACGGCATGGGAGGACACGCCGCCGGCGAGGTGGCATCCTCCATCGCCGTCGAGACCATCGCCAAGACGGCACCGCAGTCCGCCGACGCCGCGCGCCTGGCCGCAGCCGTTGAGGCCGCCACCGCCGCCGTGATCGAAGCCGCCCTCAACGGCCTGGGCAAACCCGGCATGGGATGCACGGCCACCTGCGCCTACATCGAAAACGACACGCTCGCCATCGCCCATGTGGGCGACTCGCGCGCCTACCTGCTCCACGAGGGCACGCTCATCCGCGTGACCCGCGACCACTCCTACGTGGAGGAGCTCGTGGATGCCGGCGAGATTACGGCCGACGAGGCCCGCGTCCACCCCAACCGCTCGGTCATCACCCGCGCGCTGGGCTCGGATCCCGCCATGTATGCCGACCACTTTACCCTGCACATCGAGGAAGGCGACCGCCTGATTCTGTGCTCCGATGGTCTTTCGAGCATGATTCCCGATAGCGATATCGAGAACATCGCTACGCAGTCCTCGAGCGCACAGATCTGTGTCGACAACTTGGTGGACGCGGCGCTCGCCGCCGGCGGCCACGACAATGTGACCGTGGTGGTCGTCGACCTGGTCGACGACGGCGTCATGCGCGAGGCAAAACGCGTCCGACGCCGCAATGTCACCATCGCCACCGTCTTGGCCCTTGTCTTTGTGCTGGTAGCAGGCATCTGGGCATACACGGGCGTCACCGGCTCCTATTACTTGGGAACCTACCACGGCAATGTCGCCGTCTGGCGCGGCCTGCCCGGCAAGCCGCTCGGACTCAAGCTCCACTGGCTCGAGAGCGAAACCAGCATCAAGCTGTCCGACCTGCCCGAAGACACGCAAAACCGCCTGAAGGCAGGCATTCCGCAAACGAGCGTCGACGATGCACAGGACACCATTTCCAAGTACCGCCATCAGATTGACGAGGAGCAGACCCGTCAGGTGATTGACGCGCAAACGATTCGCGACAACACCGATCAGGAATCCACCTCCGAGTCAGATTCCGAGAAAACCGCCGAACAGTCAGCCGAGGCCGAAGCCTCCGATAAGAATTAGAAAGGGAGTGCCGCTTATGAGTCGCCGCAACACCGAACTGCTCTTGCTCATCGCCTCGGCGTTCCCCGTCATCCTGCTCTATGCGATGTACGTGCTCACCGCGGGTGCCACGATTTCCTTTGAGACGCTCGCCGTGCCGATCGGCCTGTTCGCCGCCTTCGCCGCGGCGCATATCGCCGTGCGCATCCTGGCGCCCGGCGCCGACACCGCCATCCTACCCCTCGTCTTTGTGCTCTCGGGCATCGGCATCACATTCGTGACGCGCCTGGCCCCCGACCTCGCCATCTCGCAGCTCATCATCTTGTTTGTCTCGGTGGCGCTCATGGTGGGAACGCTCGCACTGGTCAAGAACCTCGACGTGGTCATGCGCTACAAGTACACCTTTGGCATTATCGGCATTATCCTGCTGATGCTGCCGATCTTTATCGGCACCACGATCTCGGGCTCCAAGCTGTGGATTCGCATCGCGGGCTTCACCATCCAGCCCGGCGAGTTCGCCAAGGTCTTCATCGTCCTGTTCCTGGCAGGCTATCTGGCCGAGAACCGCGAGCTGCTCTCCATCTCCAACCGCAAGATCCTGGGCCTCAAGATTCCGCGCTTCCGCCTGCTGCTGCCGCTGTTTGCCGTGTGGGGCGTGTGCCTGCTCATCGTCGTCTTCGAACGCGACCTAGGCTCGGCCGTCCTGTTCTACACCATCTTTTTGCTGATGCTCTATGTTGCCACGGGACGCTTTTCGTACGTCATCATCGGCCTTGTGCTGCTGGCCGTTGGAGCCGTGGGCGCCTACAAGTTCCTGTCGCACGTGCAGGTGCGCTTTCAGGTCTGGGTCGATCCGTTTAAGGACGCCCAGGGCCAGGGCTACCAGATCGTACAGTCACTTTACTCGCTGGCTGACGGTGGCCTGGTTGGCGTCGGCATCGGCAACGGCATGGCCAACAACATCCCCGTCGTCGAGTCCGACTTTATCTTCTCGGCCATCGGCGAGGAAATGGGCCTTTTGGGCGGCGGCGCCGTGCTCATCCTGTTTATGCTTTTTGCCGTGCGTGGCCTCACCACGGCCGCCCGCGCCAAGTCCGACCTTGCCGCCTTTAGCGCGACCGGCCTTACGGCGGCCATCAGCTTCCAGGCATTCTTAATCGTTGGCGGCGTAACCCGCCTGATCCCGCTGACTGGCGTCACCCTGCCCTTTATGAGCCAGGGCGGCTCCTCTCTGCTGGCGAGCTTTATCATCGTCGCGCTCCTGCTGCGCGCCGGTGACGAGGCGACCGGACGCGAGGCCGAGCTCACCGGCACCGGCACCATGGCCGCCATCACCGATGACCAGGTCGCATCCGCCGCCGCCCCGACCGGTACGCGTTTTGCCAGCGCACCTTCCTACAGCCACGGCAACCACTCCGCGGGCTCTCGCATGCGTCGTCGCCTGCTCGACACGCCAGAGTCCGGCGTGCTCGGCCGCGTGGCACTTGCCAACCGTCTGACTCGTGCCGTGTTTGCTTTCACGGCGCTGTTCGCCATCCTTATCGGCAACCTCACCTATGTCCAGGTCATCAAGGCGAAGGACTATCAGGACATGCCGACCAACAACCACACCATCGCCCGCTCCAAGTACATCCAGCGTGGCTCCATCATCACGTCCGACGGCGTGACGCTAGCCGAGTCGTTGCAGCAGGAGGACGGCACCTACGCCCGTTCCTACCCCAACGGCAACATGGCCGCGCACGTGGTGGGCTACGTGAGCCAGCAATACGGCACCGCCGGCATCGAGAGCGTCATGAACGATACGCTCACCGGCTCCAAGGATTACTCCAGCTGGAACAACGCCATCGCGTCGCTCGCGGGGCAGACCCAGCCGGGCAATACCGCCAAGCTCACCATCGACTCGCGCATCCAGACGGCTGCCGAGCAGGCGCTCAAGGGCTTTAAGGGCGCTGTGGTGGTCATGGATCCGCGCACCGGTGCGGTCCTTGCGTGCGCGAGCTCGCCCACCTACGACAACACCAACATCGATGCGCTGCTCCAGTCGGGCGGCGGCGAGGACGGCTCCATGTACGACCGCGCCATGGACGCGCTCTACACCCCGGGCTCGACCTTTAAGGTCGTCACACTCTCCGCGGCGCTCGAGACCGGCACCGCCAGCCTTACCAGCACGTACCAGGCGCCCGGCTCCATGGATATTGGCAACGCGCCGGTCACCAACTCTGCCAACGAGAGCTACGGCACCATCAGCCTGCAGCAGGCCTTCGCCGTGTCGTCCAACGTCGTCTTTGGCCAGGTGGCAAACGAGGTCGGTGCCAGCTCGCTCGTCCAGTTTGCCAACGCCTTTGGCTACGGTCAAAAGCTCGGTCAGGATCTGACCACCGCGGCTTCCATCATGGCCGACCCGTCGCTTATGACCGAGTGGGAGACCGCTTGGGCAGGCGCGGGCCAGCCCGTCGGCATGGACCACACGCCTGGCCCGCAGACCACCGTTATGCAGAATTGCGTGATCGCTGCCGCCATCGCCAACAGCGGCGTGGTCATGGACCCGTTCTTTGTGTCCCAGATACTCGCCCCGGACGGAACCGTGGTTAAGACCACGCAGTCCCGCTCGCTGGGCCAGGCTGTCAGCTCTGCCACGGCCGACCAGGTCAAGCAGGCCATGCTCGCCGTCGTCCAGTCCGGTACCGGCACCGATGCCCAGATTCCGGGCGTCAAGGTTGCCGGCAAGACCGGTTCGGCCGAGATCGGCGGCACCAACGTCAACTCTATGTTTGTTGGCTTTGCACCTTACGATTCGCCCACGGTTGCCATCTCGGTGGCCCTGGAGGATTACGACAAACACGACGTCGAGGCGGCCAAGATTGCCGGCATCGTCCTGACCGCGGCGCTCGCCGCACAGGGAGCGTGATGCCCATGATCATAGCGGATACTTATGGCGCGCCGCGGCCGATGAGCTAGCAGCAACGCGCCACACGGCCCCAGCGGCCACACATTTGGTACTACACACATCGTTGAGCGAATAGTAATGTTAGGAGCAGGAATGGAACAGAGGGTCCTCGGGGGAAGATACCTCCTCAAGGATAAGGTGGGAACGGGCGGTATGGCGACCGTCTTCCGTGCACAGGATCAGGTCCTCGACCGCACGGTTGCCGTCAAGATCATGCTGCCGCAGTATGCTGGCGACGCGACCTTCGCCGCACGCTTTAAGCAGGAGGCCCAGGCAGCAGCCGGCCTCTCCTCCCCCTATATCGTGGGCGTCTACGATTGGGGCAAGGACGGCGACACCTAGTACATCGTCATGGAGTACCTGCGCGGCACCGACCTTAAGAGCGGCATCAAGAGCCACGGCGCCCTCGATCCCAAAAAGGTCGCGCAGATCGGCTCGCAGATCAGCTCCGCGCTTTCGGTCGCACACAAGCACGAGATCATCCACCGCGACATTAAGCCGCAAAACATCATGGTGCTGCCCGACGGCAACATCAAGGTAATGGATTTTGGCATCGCACGCGCCAAGAACAGCCATCTCACGCAGGATAACAACGTGCTGGGCACCGCCCACTATGTAAGCCCCGAGCAGACCCGCGGCCAGGACCTCGGCCCCACCTCGGATATCTACTCGCTGGGTGTCGTCATGTACGAGTGCGCCACCGGCCGCGTACCCTTTGACGGCGACGACGCCATCTCGGTCGCGCTCAAGCAGGTCAACGAGCTCCCCATCCCGCCGAGCCAGATCAACTCCGGCGTCGATGCCGACCTGGAGCGCATCATCCTCAAGTGCATGGAGAAGGACCCGGCAAACCGCTTCCAGACGGCCGACGAGCTGCGCCAGGTGCTCAACAGCTACCTGTCCGGCCGAGCCGTCAACGTCTCGGAGCCCACGCGCATCATCGGTGCCGCCGGCGACCTGGGTGCCACCAAGACCCGCGAGCTTTCCGACTCAACGCGCGCTATGGTTCGTCCCGTCTCGGGCGTGAGCGGCCAGAATACCGCCCGTAGCTCGGTTTCGGGCTCCACCGGCTCCTACGAGGTCGAAGAGCCCAAATCCAACAAGAAGAAGATCATCGCCGCCGTGGTGGCAGCGGTTGCCGTCATCGGCATCGCGGCGGGCGGCGTCTCGACGCCTGGCTGCGCAGTGCCGAGGACAGTCCCAGCCTGCCGAACTTCTTGGGCTGGGCGCGGCGCAGGGGCAGCGGCCGGAATGGGTCGACGAGTACCAACGAGCATCTTCACTATTCTCCAAACGGTCTCTTTTCTTGAGGTCGGCAGCCGCTCATCAAGCCGCAGCCTTGGCGGAATCCTTGTTTCCGGTGAGCTTCAAAAGCTTGAGCAGCTTCATGACGGTCGGGAAATACCGCTCTGCAAAACCGGGTGCCGCCGAGTGCGCGCCAGCGCGCCCGAGCAGTCCGCAGGCGAGCGCTTCAATACTGCGGGCAAAGGCTGGAGCCGCCTGCGAAGTGAGCGCTCCCTGCAGGAGGCTTGCGTCAAGGACCGTTCCGGCATTGGGCAGTTCATAGTCCACCTTGACGCCGAGGAAGTTTTCAAACTCTTCACGCGTCAGCACGGGCTTGCTGCGCTTGCCCGCACCGGCTCGGCAGGCATTGGCCACCAGGAAGCGGCGCTGACCGGGCTGCGGCGCACCGAGTTCAGCGAGCAAAATCTTCGCCGCGCGGGCGTTCGAAACCGTGTAGTCGATGAGAATCACACAGACATCGGCGTTCTTCAGAATTTCTGCGCTCCCCGCAGGGCGATGCGACGGGATATCCCAAATCGAATCAGAAAAGAGTTCGCAAAGCGCACCGCCCAACTGAAGGAGGAGCTGCGGATCAACCGGCGTTTCCGGACCGGGACGCTGAGCAAGGAGCGACAGGCGCTTCTTTTCACCGTCGGCGAGCACCGTGCGGGCAATGAGGCGATAGGCGATTTCAGCGGCCGAAAGAATGCCGGCCAAGCCGTTGTCGGCCTTGAGACCGAGGAGCAGCGCGAGGTCACCTTTGCGGCGATCGAAATCAACGAGGAGTGTCGGATATTTGGCAGCCTCCGCAATCCCGCGCCCCAACAGCGCCGCTACGGTACTCGTACCCGCTCCGCCAGCAGCACCCGTCACCGCACTGGTCTGTCCGACCCGCACGCTAGAAGCATCCGGCATGCCGAGCCAGCGATCGCTGTCGGCACGGTTCAGGAGCTCCACCACCAAAGCATCTGCCACCGGCGAAACCAGATAGTCAAATGCGCCGGCAGAGAGGAGCGAACGGTAAAGTTCAACATTTTCTTCTGCGCCCACTGCCACAATGCGGCAGCCCGGGCCCGCCAAGGCGGCCAAATCCGCTAAGGCCGGCACTGGGAAAGGCGAAGCAGAAATATCAACAATCAAGAGCCCCGGGGCGTCATGCTGCGTGAGCCAGGCCTGAGCTTCGTCCATGCCGCCCTTCTGAGCGGCTGTGCAGCTGCGCCCGAGCCGAGCGAATACGTCGGTGAACTGCTTCAGATCGCCTTCGCGGCAAAACACCGCGGTCGTGATGCCCTCGACGGAGGCATTGTTTTCGTTTTCCTTATCCACGATCAATCCTCCTGGCTGAAGTCGATGTCGATCAGGTCTTCCTGATCACCCGTCTGATATTTCTGTACCGCCAGATTGCTGGCTGTGCCGTCAGCGCCTTCAAGCGCACGCGGACGGAGGAGATCCTTCGGATCGCTCACCATCATGGCGATGTTGGCGTTGTTGGCGCAGCCCAACGTGCCGACGGCCTCGTAAGGCTCAATCGTCCAGCGAGTCGGATCGGCCACCTCGCACTCCGGCGCATGCACAACGTAGGCTTCGCTGATGAGCTCCAAGTCCCAGCTCACGCGGCGGTCCGGAAAGTCGCGCTTGCCGGTTTTTTCATTTACATAGACGGCAAGCTTGGGTTCCTGAGCGCCCGCTTCTTCGAGCGCTTCGGCTAATCGGCGAGCCAGTTTTTCGCCTCGCTCGGAGAGCGGTACGACGGTGAGCACCTGACGGCGAATCGGTCCCTGCGACAGGAGGAACTTGTTGGCAGACTCGATCGACTCATCGGTGAGACCCGAACCGTTTGCCGAAGCACGAAGGTAGAGCGACTTCGCCTGAACCTTCATGGAGAGCGCCTCGTCTCTCGTCTGAGCAAAATTCGAGGAACGCACACGGCCAACGGTCTTTGTCTCAAGCCCTTCAACCGCACGGTACCCTGCTTCGGCTTTGTCAAAGGCGTAGCCGCCAGCCGTCTGAACAGCATTGCCCATGTAGCTCAAGCTTTCACAGCCCGTAAGCGCTGCGA
>URTW01000093.1 GCA_900550815.1 uncultured Collinsella sp. | reverse complement strand
GTCGTCTTCATGATAAATGTCGTTTCCCTGCGCAGGATGCAGGCAATGGGCGACTTTTTTGTCGATGGTGTGGGTGTCAAGCGTCCCGCCGAGACCCCGGTTGATGCTCTGACGGTCGGCGAGGTCGGATACGTGGTCACGGGCCTGAAGGACCCCGAGGCCGTGCGCGTGGGCGATACCCTCACGTGGGCGTCGAATCCCTGCCCCGAGCCGCTTCCCGGCTACCGCGAGGCCAAGCCCATGGTCTATACGGGCCTGTTCCCGATCGATAACAAGGACTACGAGAACCTGCGTGACGCGCTCGATAAGCTGCACGTCAACGACCCGTCGTTGGTGTGGGAGCCCGAGACCTCGGTGGCGCTCGGCTTTGGCTTCCGCGTGGGCTTCTTGGGCCTGCTGCATATGGAGGTCGTCAAGGAGCGCCTGGAGCGCGAGTTCAATCTTGACCTCATTGCCACGAGCCCCTCGGTGGACTATCACGTCTACAAGACTGACGGCGAGATGATTGATGTCCGCAGCCCGCAGGATCTGCCCGAGGCTACGCGCATCGAGCGTATCGAGGAACCCTACCTCAAGGCATAGATCATCTGCCCGCCCGAGTATACGGGTGCCGTCATGCAGCTCGCTATCGAGCACCGCGGCATTACTACCGACATGATTCATCTCACGAGCAAGTCGGTCGAGATGCGCTTTGATATGCCGCTCGCCGAGCTCATCTTGGACTTCTTTGACCAGCTCAAGAGCCGTACCAAGGGCTATGCCTCGCTCGACTACGAGTTCAACGAGTATCGTCCCTCCGAGCTCGTCAAGCTCGATATCTTGCTTTCGGGCGACGAGGTGGACGCGCTGTCGTTTATCGTCCACAAGGACAAGGCCTACGGTCTTGCCCGCGGCCTATGCGACAAGCTCAAGGAGATTATTCCGCGTCAGCTGTTCGAGGTGCCCATCCAGGGTGCTATCGGCAACAAGATCATTGCCCGCTCTACCGTCAAGGCGCGTCGCAAGGACGTGCTTGCCAAGTGCTACGGCGGCGATATTTCGCGTAAGCGCAAACTGCTCGAGAAGCAGAAAGAGGGCAAGAAGCGCATGAAGGCCATCGGCTCGGTCGAGGTCCCGCAGGAGGCCTTTATGGCGATCCTCAAGGTGGACGAGTAGGTCTATGGCGCTTACTGAATACAGCAAGCGGCTGCTGGGCGCCTATGCCGAGCAGCCGTTCCTTATGGCTCCCATGGCGGGCGTGACCGACCCTGCCTACCGCATCATGTGTCGTCGCCGCGGTGCCAACCTTGCCTACAGCGAGATGGTGAGCGTGGCGGGCCTTGCCTATGCCAGCAACAAGACCTGGCGCCTGGTGCTACCGGCCGACGAGGAGCAGCAGATTTGCGTGCAGCTCTTTGGCTCCAAGCCCGATCAGTTTGCGAGTGCCGTCGCCGCCGTCGAGGAGCGAGAGCGCGCTCGCCTGTCGCTCATCGATATCAACATGGCTTGTCCTGCCCGCAAGGTTGTCACCAAGGGCGAGGGCTCGGCGCTCATGCGCACGCCCGACCTGGCGGAGAAGATCGTCGAGGCCACGGTGGGTGCGGCGCACGTGCCCGTGACCGTAAAGATCCGCAAGGGCTTTTACGCCGAGGACCGTAATGCCGCGACGTTTGCCCAGATGCTCGAAGGTGCCGGTGCCGCCGCGGTGGCGGTGCATGGTCGTTGCGCCACGCAGCTCTACACGGGCCAGGCGGATTGGTCGGTCGTCGATGAGGTCGCAGATGCCGTCGAGATTCCCGTGATCGGTTCGGGCGATGTGTTCTCGGCCGAGGACGCTGCTGAGCATCTGCAAGGCTCGGGTGCCAGCGCGGTGTTTATCGCGCGCGGCATCTACGGCAATCCGTGGGTGTTCGGCGATGCTCGCGCCCTTGCGCTCGATGGCACGCCGGTGCCGGCGCGCAGTTCCGTCGAGCGCCTGGACGCCCTGCGTGAGCACCTAACGCTGACGCATGAGCTCCTGCCGCTCATGTCGCGTGCCCGTACGTACGCAAGCTGGTACTTAAAAGGCATGCCCCATGCCGCCGCTTGGCGTGCCCATGTGGTGCGCTGTTCCACTTACGAGGAGTTTATGGCGCTGGTCGATGAGATCGCGCGCGATGTGGTGGCCTGCGAGGCTGCCCTTGCCGCCGGCGAATCGGTGCCCCCTCATCCGCTGGAGGCTTAAGGGTGGCCGTTACCGCGCTGTACGTGCACGTGCCGTTTTGCGCCCAAAAGTGCCGGTACTGCGACTTTGACTCGCGCAGTTTTGCTCCGTGCGACCTGAGCGCTGCGCTCGATGTCTATTTTGAGCAGTTGTTCGCGCGCCTCGATGCTTTTGGCAAGGCTGGGGCCCTCGACCAGATCCGCACCGTCTATGTTGGCGGCGGTACGCCGTCGCTGGCGGGGGAGCGCCTGGTGGAGCTGGCGCGGCGTATTCGTGCGTGGTGCGCCCCCGTTGAGTTTACCTGCGAGGCCAATCCCGAGTCGCTGACCGCCGATCTTGCCACTGCACTTGTCAAGGTTGGTGTCACACGCGTCTCTTTGGGCGTGCAAACGCTCGATAATGCCGAACTTACTGCCATCGGCCGTATTCACGATGCCGATCGGGCGCTCGCTGCCATCTCGACGGTCAAGAACGCTGGGCTTGACGTGTCGTGCGACCTTATGTGCGGACTTCCCGGGCAGACCGCAGTGAGTTGGAAGCGCACGCTCGATGGCGTGCTGGCGGCGGCTCCGCATCATGTGTCGGTCTACCCGCTCACGCTTGAGGAGGGGACGCCCCTTTATCGCATGGCGTGCCGCGACGAGTCGCTCGAGCCTGATGAGGATTTTCAGGCCGCATGCATGGACGTGGCACGCGAGCTCCTGGGTGCCGCCGGCTATCACCCGTATGAGGTGGCGAGCTACGCGCGCGACGGCTATGAGTGCGCCCATAACATTGCCTACTGGACCGGACGGGGCTACCTGGGCCTGGGCCGTTCTGCCGCGGGCATGCTCGACGCCGAGGATTTCGACCGTCTTGCGGGTTTGTTCCCCGGCGTGTCTTCTCGAGGCGATGCGTACCGCGTGCGTCTGGTGCAACGTGACGATGACGCGACGGCGTTCGAGGCCGAATATCTCTCGCAGCGCGAGGCCGCGGCCGAAGACCTGATGCTTGCTTGTCGCATGACGCGCGGTGTCGCGTCCGACCTTTTGGTTCGCGCGGCTCGTGTCATCCCGGCCGATGAGCTGGCAGCTGCTTGCGATCGCGCGCTCGAATTGGGTCTTGCCACTTGGGTGCCCGAGACGCTCGGGGTCCATGAGGGACCCTTCACTTCGGCAGATGTCGTCGCGGGCCATGTTCGAGCTCGTCTGGCGCCGACCCACCTGGGCTGGCTCGATGGAAATGTTCTGTTCGAGCTGTTTTGGGATCTAGCTTAGGCCGCTCGGGTAGAATTACCGGAATATATACGCTGCTGTGAGCAGGAGGTTGCCGCGCATGGCGACGATGAACGAAAAAGATTACTACGAGATTCTGGGTGTCTCCAAGGACGCCACCTCGCGTGATATTCAAAAGGCCTTCCAGCAAAAGGCCCGCAAGCTCCATCCGGACGTCAACAAAGAGCCGGATGCCGAGGAAAAGTTTAAAGAGGTTTCCGAGGCCTACGCCGTGCTTTCGGATGAGCAAAAACGTGCGCGCTACGACGCCATGCGTTCTGGCAATCCCTTTGCCGGTGCTCCTACGGCTTCGCCCTATGGTGGCGGCTACGCCGGCAACACGGGTTATGGCAATCCTTTTGAGGGCGGCTTTCCTTTTGGCGGTGCCTGGGGCCAGCAGCGTCGTGGGCAGGCTGCCTATAATCCCGAGAACGGCGCCAATGTAGTCGTCGATATCAAACTCGACGCCAAGGAGGCCAAGGGCGGTGCCCGCAAGACCGTCCGCTATACGCGTTTCGATACGTGCGGACATTGCGGCGGCTCGGGCTCCGTTTCGTCTGAGCATGCCCATACCTGCCCGAGCTGCGGCGGCCGCGGCCACATCGACGTCGACCTGTCCTTCCTGTTTGGTGCGGGCGCGTTCCAGTCGGTCTGCCCCGAGTGCGGCGGTTCCGGTAAAGTCGTGGCCGACCCCTGCCCCGATTGCGGTGGCAGCGGTCGTACTCGCGTAACCTCCGAGCAGACGATTGAGTTTCCTGCCGGCACGCACGATGGCGACGAGGTCCGCATTAGCGGCATGGGGCATGCTGGCACCAACGGTGCCGCGGGCGGCGACCTGGTCGGCCGCGCCCATGTTGAGGCCGAGCGCTTGGAAGGCATTGCTCGTTGCGGTTTTTACTTGTTGGGCAGCGTGGAGCCGTTTTTGGTACTCTCGTCGATCTCGGGCGTGTTCTCGGCCTTTGCCGTGATGTGCTTTATTCCGTTTGCCATGGGCCTGTTCATGGTGCTTTCGGACGGCGTGCTTCATCGCAGCCTGCTGTGGTGGAAGCGCGGCGCGATGCAGTTTGCCAACGGTTTTGCCAACGGCTTCATGTTCGCGCTCGTGTCGGTTTGGTTCGCGAGCTGTTCGCAACGGGCCATGCTTTCGCCGTACCAAATGCAATAACATCAAACCCTCTGTTTGCGGTCGGCCCTGCTTGGGTATAGGACGCACTATGACATAAATGAAAGTCGGAAGGATTCGGTCGTGTCGGAAAATAGGGATTACTACGAGGTGCTTGGCGTCGACAGGGATGCCGACGCGCGGACGATTAAGCGTGCGTTTCTAAAGAAGGCCCGTACCGTACATCCGGATGTTTCGGACGACCCCGAGGCCGAGGCCAAGTTCAAGGAGCTCAACGAGGCCTATTCCGTTCTTTCCGATGAGCAGAAGCGTGCTAACTACGACCGTTACGGCACTGCCGACGGCCCTGGTGGTTCGGGCTACGTCGATATCAACGATATCTTTGGTGGCATGGGCATGGACGACTTGTTCTCGTCGTTCTTTGGCGGCGGTGCCGGCGGTGGCGCCCGCAGCCGTCGTGAGCGTCGTCGCGGACGTGATATGGCCATCTCGCTTTCGGTGACGCTCGAGGAGGCGGCGCTCGGCTGCAAAAAGACGATCAGCTATGACCGCCTTGCTCCTTGCGAGGACTGCAATGGCTCCGGTAGGGCAGAGGGCGCACAGGAAAAGCAGTGCGGCCGCTGCCACGGTACGGGCTATGTCATGACGGTTCAGCGATCGTTTTTGGGCCAGGTTCAGTCCTCTTCGCCTTGCCCCGACTGCCATGGCGAGGGCACGGTCATCGACCATCCCTGCGAGACCTGCGACGGTCAGGGCCGCACGCCTTCGCATGAAAAGATCGACATCGATATTCCTGCCGGCGTTTCGACCGGTCGCCAGCTGCGTGTGAGCGGCTTTGGCGAGGCCGGCCTTCGCGGCGAGCCTTCGGGCGACCTGATTGTCAACGTGCGCGTTGCCGACCATGAGCGCTTTAAGCGCAACGGGGACGACCTGTACCTGGTGAGCGATATCTCGATTGCGCAGGCTGCGCTCGGCTGCGAGATCGAGGTCGAGGGCATTATGCCCGACGAGGTCGTTAAGGTGACGGTTCCCGCCGGCGCCCAGTACGGCGACACTGTGAGCGTCAATAATTACGGCATGCCGCGCATTGGCGGTGGCGGTTCGCGTGGCCGCCTGATCGTGCAATTGCGCGTGGTCGTTCCCACCAATCTTTCCAATAAGCAGCGCGAGCTGCTCCGTGCTTTTGCCGATGAGATGGGCGATGACGTCGCTTCCGGTAAGAAGTCGGTGACCGACCGTATCAAGAGTGCCCTCGACGATATCCTCGATTAAGGAGCCCGCGTGCTCGCACCCCATATTTCCGTCGTCAACCTCGGCTGCCGTGTCAACCGGGTTGAGTCTGACCGTATCACTGCCGATCTTATGCGCCTGGGCTTTGCAATGGTGGAGCCCCAAGATGCCGATCTGATCGTCATTAACACCTGTGCCGTTACGGGCGAGGCCGAGGCCAAGACCCGTAAGGCCGTCCGTCATGCGCTGGCCCATCCAAACGAGCCCTATGTGGTCGTGACTGGATGCGTAGTCAATCTGCATCCCGAGGAGTTACTGGAGCTTTCGGACCGCGTGATCGCCGAGCCGTCCAAGATAGATGTCGCCGAACGTGTATGCGAGGTGCTGGGTGTTGAGTCCGATAGCGTTCCCGCCTGCAGCGATGGCGACGTGGTCGATGCGCTCGGTCGTTCGCGGCTGGGCGTGAAGATCCAGGACGGCTGCAACCATCGCTGCACCTATTGCATTGTGTGGAAGGCACGCGGCCCCGAGCGCTCCGTGCCCGTCGAGTCCGTGCTCGAGCAAGTTCGCGAGGCCCAGGAGGCCGGCGTGCCCGAGGTGGTGCTGACCGGTGTGAACCTGGGTGCCTACGATGGCAAGAGCGCGACCGACGAACATGTCGAAATCGATGAGCTGCTCGAGGCCATCATGGAGTGCACGTCTATTCCGCATGTGCGCATTTCCTCGGTTGAGCCCATGGATATCTCCGAGCGCCTGCTTAAGGTTATGGCGCGCTATCCGCAGCGTATCGCCCCGTTTTTGCACCTGCCCGTGCAGTCCGGCTGCACAGCGACTCTGCATCGCATGGGCCGTCCCTATAGCGCCGAGACCTTTGAGGACACGGTGCGTATGATTCGCGCCAACTTGCCCCAGGCGTCTCTTTCGTGCGATGTCATCGTCGGTTTTCCTGGTGAGACGGACGAGGAGTTCGAGGAGTCGCTGGCGCTGTGCCGCCGTGTGGGTTTCTCGCGTATGCACGTGTTCCGCTATAGCAAGCGTCCCGGAACCCTTGCTGCCGATATGCCTGACCTGGTACCGCCCGAGGTTATGGCCGAGCGCAGCCGCCGTATGCGGGCCGCCGCACAGGAACTCGCTATTGCCGACGCTCGTCGTCGTGTGGGCACGGTCGAGCGTGCCGTCCTCGAGTACGGCGACAACCTGACGCTCGGTTCGTTCCATCATGCCCGTCTTGACGATACCTGTGGACTTACAGCCCCGTGCCTGCTCGATGTTGCTATCATCGGAGTCGATGATTCCGGCTTGGTCCATGCGCGCAGGGAGGTTCATGGAAGCCTCGAAGATTAGACTTACCGTTCCCGAGGGGATTGATCCCTCGCGCGTTTTGGGCGCCGGCGACGGCGTCCTTCGTGCGCTCGAGAGCTTGGTTCGCGCTCATGTGGTCGCCCGTGGCGATAGCATCTCCGTGAGCGGCGACCCGAACGAGGTCGAACTCGTGGCGCGCTTTTTCGAGCATGCTTTTCGCGAGGCGGCCGCCGGGCGCACGCTGTCTGCCGACGATGTTTCTCGCTGTCTGGCCGTCTTACGCGACGGTGAGCACGAGACTACGTCGCTTCGCGATGACGTGCTGCTTTCGTATCGCGGCCGCGTCATTCGCCCCACGGCGCTCGGGCAAAAGCGCTATGTGGATGCCATCCGCTCGCAAACCAAACCGGATGGCTTGGGTCATGCGCGTC
>URTW01000092.1 GCA_900550815.1 uncultured Collinsella sp. | reverse complement strand
AGATGTGCCCGGGCAAGGGGATCTCTTCTTGAGCAGTATACCCGCCTGCGCAGCTACTCCACCGGCTTGAAGATGGTGGACTGACCGAAGACGCTGCGGATGAGGGCTTTGGCCTCGTCCTCGGTCTGCGGAATGCTCGGGGCTGCACCCTGGTGGCCGAAGGGGCTGCCGGCGCCGGGGTTGGACTCCCAAGGGGCAGCGGGGGCGTCCTCCTCTTTGGGGGCAGTTGCAGCGGACTTGGGCGCGGACGCCGCACCCGGCACGTCGAACGGAGGCAGATCGTCCCCGCTCGCAGCGCCAGCGAAGCCGCCGACCATGGCGTCGTCGTGGGGCACCTGCTCGGATTCCCACGGCGCGGACTGCGCGACAGGCTGGGCCTTGGGAGCAGCCGAGCGCTCGGGCGCACGGGGTGCGGGCTCGGTCGGGAGCTTACCCGTGACAGGAGCGCCGGCGGGGTTGTCGGAGCGTAGCCAGGGGGCTTTGCCCAGGTCAGACGACTTGGGCGCGGGTGAGACGGGCTTGGGCGCGGGTGTCGGAGCAGCCGGTTTGGGCGCTGCGGGCTTAGGCGCCGACGGGGTCGATGCCGCTACCGGCGCCGCTTGCTGCTGCGGCGCGCTGGCGCTCGAGGATACAGGGGCCGCCGAGGACACGGGTTGCGGGTCCGCAGATGCCGCAGCCCGTGCAGATGGAGAATGTTCCTCATGTTGAGGAGCCGGCGTGCCACCCCCATCCAGGACATAGTCGACGGTACGACGACCGAAGACCGCGCAGACCGTCGGCAGGACCACCGACTGCGTATCGGCGCGACCGAGCATCTTAATGGCAAAAGTCGAACCCGCGGGGAACGAGACCGTGAGCTTGGAGCCGTCGTCGGCCGTGGCGCGGGCGTTGAGCAAAAGCCCTGCGTAGGAAGCCTGACGCGCCTTGACACGCTCGACGACCTCGGCCCATTTGCGCTGGAGCTCGCCGGCGTCCTCGACCGCGGGGGTCTCGGCAGCACCGGCGGCGGCAACCTGGGCGGCATTGTTGGACTGGGGCTTAGGTGCCGGAGCGGTGGCAGGCGCGGGGGCCGCAACGGGCTGAGGCGTCGAAGTCGGCGTAGGCTGAGGTGCAGGCGCTGCAGACTTGGAAGCTGACACGGACGCAGAACGGGGCGCAGGCTGGGCAGCCGGAACAGCAGCGCCGCGGTCCCAAGGCATGCCACCCTGATGCGCGGACGTAGCAGCGGGGGCAGCGGATGCCGCCGGAGCGGCAGCACGGGCGCCCGAAATGAGCGTCGGCTGTTGGGCAGCAGCGGGTACGGATGCTGCAGGCGCGGCGGCCTGAGCAGCAGCCACGCTCGCCGGCACGGCGCCGTTGGCAACCATGGCCTCCAGACGTGCCACGCGCTCGGCCAATGCCTCAATCGTTAAATCAGCCTCGGGACGTGCCAGACGCGTGCAGGCAATCTCGAGCACCAGGCGCACGTCGCTCGCGCCCCTCATCTCCAGCGCGGCATCGTCGAGCACTGTCAGCACACGGGCCAGGCGGTCGGCAGGATGCTCGCCAAAGGCAGCGGCCTCGGCAGCAAGCGCCTCGGCCTGCTCCGAGCCGCCCTCAAACAGCTCGGCACGGGCACCGGCAACGCAGACAACATACACGTCACGCACATGCGCCACCAGGTCGCGCGTCAGCTCCAGCAGGTCGTTTCCTTCCTCGACCTGCGCACGAATCAGTCCATATAGCTCGGCGACATCACGCTCGGCAATGGCGCGGGCAAACTCGCCTAGAATCTGGTCCGAAACTTCGCCCAAAAGCGAACGGGCATCGTCCGCATGCACGGCGCCGTTGCCAAAAACGCTCAGCTGCTCCAGCGTGGAGAGCGCGTCGCGCATGCCGCCCTTGGCATGGCGCGCCACGATAGCCAGCGCCTCGTCGTCGTAATCGAAGCCCTCCTGCTCGCACACGTATGCCAGGCGGCGCTCGATATCCTCGTTGCCGATGCGATGGAAATCGAAGCGCTGGCAGCGTGAGAGGATGGTCTCCAGAATCTTTTGCGGGTCGGTGGTGCACAGCACAAAGATCACGTGCGCCGGCGGCTCCTCGAGCGTCTTGAGCAGCGCGTTAAACGCCGCCGTCGTGAGCATGTGGACCTCGTCGATGATATAGATCTTGTACTTGCCACGCACCGGGGCAAAGTTGACGGAGTTGATGATTTCCTCGCGCACGTTGTCTACGCCGGTACGGCTTGCGGCATCGAGCTCGTAGACATCGGGGTGGTTGCCCTCGGCGATGAGCTCGCATTCCTCACAGGTGCCGTCGGGCATGCAGCCGCTCGCACCCTCGGCGCGCGCCGCCTCGGCATTGCGACAGAGCAGCGCCTTGGCAAGAATACGCGCCATGGTGGTCTTGCCCGTGCCGCGCGGTCCGCAGAACAGGTACGCATGGGACAGGCGCCCCTCGGTGATGGCGTGCTCGAGCGTCGAGACGATATGCTGCTGGCCCACCACGGAGTCGAAGGTGAGCGGGCGATACTTTCGGTACAACGATTCCATGGGTGCTCCCCCGGGTATACTGAGTCTTGTTGCCGCGGCGGCCATGCGGTCGCACGGCATACTGCATCCATAATAACCCGTACGGCGAGCCCGCCGCGATAGGAGTCCAAAGAGCATGGCAGACGCAGAGAGCAACCTCGTTCCCTCCGAAGCAGCCGACCAGGTCGAGGTCGCGCTCGAGGAGCAGGCCGCAGCCGACGACGGCATTCTGTACCTCAACGAGTACCAGTACGAAAACGACCTCGTCACCGACTTTGCGCGCCTGGTCGCCTCGCCCAGGCGTCGCGGCTCGCTGTATGTCGCCGCGGCAATTGCCGCGCTCATCGGCATCGGCATGCTGGTGGCCGGCGGCAACTGGATCAAGTTCGGCGTCGTCCTAATCGTATTCGGCGCCTTTTTGGCCTGGTGGAGCAAAAATCTGCACCATACGCTCGCGCGCGACTTTATCGAAGCCGTCGAGGCAGACGAGTCCATGGGCGGCCGCTACCGCCGCGTCGCCGCCAACGAGGACGGCCTGATGGTCTGGGGCAAGAGCGGCAAGTCGCAGTTCTTCCCGTTTGAGAAGCTCGACCATGTACTCGACGGCGAGCGCATCTTTGTGGCCATGTTCGCCGACCAGGGCGTGACGATCCCTAAGGACACCTTTGTCCGCGGCGATGCCGAGCAGTTCGGTCCCTTCCTCAAGGCCCGCATCAACAAAAAACTCCGCATCGAGACCAAACGCAAGAAGATGAAGGCAGAAAAGGCCGCCGTCGAGGCCAAGCAGGGCGACAAGCCCCAGGAGACCAAGGGCAAGCAGCGCAAGCAGAAGAAGAACAAGAAAAAGCGCTAGGCCGGACGCAAGGTCCAGACCCCAGACGGAGCTTAAATAGAATGTCGCCCACCTGCGCGTGCTACACTAGCAGCATCTATGCCACCGCGAACGGCTCGGCTCCGCGCCCGCCGCTCGCAAACGAACTTTAAACGCACGAGGGTTGGCCATGCCGCTTTTCTCGCAACATACCGCCCGGTTCTCGCCGGACGTTCCCTTGGAGGGCACCAGCTCTCGCGAGCTGCTCAAGCGGTTCCAGCCGCTCGAGACGCTTGCGACCGGCGGTTTTGGCTCCATCGAGATTTGCCGCGACACGCACCTGCGCCGTCGCGTCGCCATTAAGCGCATCCCCCTTATCAACGGCGCCGGCATGCCCGCCAGCGACATCATGGATGTCCTGCGCGAGGCACACACCGCCGCCATGCTTCAACATCCCAACATCGTGCAGGTCATCGACTTTACGCACGACACAGCCTATGCCTACCTGGTTATGGAATATGTCGATGGCATGTCGCTGGCCGAGTTTTTGCACCGCGTGGACGGCCACTCACTTACCTTTGACGAGGCCGCGGCCATTGCCGATGCCCTGGGCCAGGCGCTCACCTTCGCCCATAGCAACGGCGTGCTCCACCTGGATATTAAGCCCGCCAACGTGCTCATCGACCACTCGGGCAACGTAAAGCTCACCGACTTTGGCATGGCGCGACTGTCGTCTGCCGGCGGCTTTGGCGGCTCGCGCGGCGGCACCATCGGCTACATGCCACCCGAGCAGCTCGATATCGAGACCGGCACAGTCGACGAGCGCGCCGATGGCTTTGCCCTCGCCTGCGTGATCTACGAGGGCCTGTGCGGCAGCGCCCCCTTTATGGCCGCCACGCCCGGCGACTCGCTCGGCCGTATCATCGGCGGTGCCACCTACCCCAGCGAGCTCATCCCGCACTTTCCCCCGGGAGCCGAGGCTGCGCTCATGAGCGCCCTCTCCCCCATGCCGCAAGACCGCCCCAACAGCATCGAGGCATTTTGCGACCAGCTGCTCGCCGGCTTGGGCAGCGTGCGCGAGGGCCGTCGCAGCCTGGAGCAGATGGTGGGCGAGCTGTCGGATGACGAGCGCGCGGCAGACGATATCGAATCGTTACCCTATGAGGACGACACCATCGAGGTCGACCCCGCACTCGGCTGGGCCGGCACGCGCTGGAGCCACGCGCGCGATTACACCATGCGCGCCATCTCGGCGCTAACGTGCGGTGCCTTTAGCTTTTTGATCATGCAGACGGCTGGCGTCGCGGCGCTTCCCGGACTTATTGCCGCGGCCATCGCAATTGGGGCGGCCGCCGGCCTGGCCCCGCAGATTGGCTCGGCCATCTCGGCCGAGGGCTTTTTGGTACTTATGGCCAACGCCACCATGCAGACGCAGGGCATCCTGTCGATGCTACCCGTCGCGGTGCTCTTTGCCGCCACCATGTCCGGTTGGTGGATCGCCTGGGGACGCACCGAGGCGGCCGCGAGCGCGGCGCTCACCTGCGCGGTAGCACTTGGCTGTCTAACGGGTGACGTCCTCCTTGCCGCCGGGGTCGCCGCCGGCATCGCGGCCTTTTGGCTCGGCCCGGCAAGCGCCGCGGCCGCTACGGGGATGGGCGCGCTTTTTGGCCGCCTGGCTACGGTTGCGCTTTCCGCCGGAGGCGTGCTGGGGCTCGGCAATGTTGCCGCGGCGCTGGGAGACATGCTCTTCTGGGCTGCCGTTGTGCTTGTCGCGGCGACAGCTGCACTGACATCTCTGCTGCTCAACGCCCATGCCAGGCGTGCCGAGCAGGGCTCGAACCTGGCTGCAATCGCTGCCATCGCCGGCTGCGGAATAGGCACCGCGGCGTCGCTCTGTCTTGCACACCATATGGAAATTGCCAGCCTTGCGGCCGCGGTCGTCGTCAAGGCGGCGGTTGCGGGAACCCTATCCTCTATAATCGTTGGGATATGCCTATATTTGCTCGGATACCAAAGAACCTATACGGAGAGTGATCTTTCGTGAACTTCCTGAACATCTTCGAGGACCACGTGGCCGGCATCTTCGGTGCCACCCGTGCCCCGTTCTCCTTTAAGAAGCTTGCCAAGCAGGCCGCTCGCGACATGGAGGATCAGACTCTGGTGATCAACGGCGTCAACACCGCGCCGGCACTCTATACCATCCTGATCGCCGCCGACGACGATCCCATGCTCGCTCCGTTCTACCCCGAGCTTTCGCGCGAAGTCCGCGAGTTTGTGAAGGCACAGGCCGAAAAGCGCCGCTATGTGTTTGTCGGCGAACCCCTCGTTCGCTTTATGATCGACCCGCAGCTGCGTGCCGGTAAGTTCTCGGTCTTTGCCGAGAACGTCGACGCCCCCACGCTCGGTCGTCTGTACGAGGAAGAGCGCGCCTACCAGAATGGCCTGGGCAAGAACAACTCGGCCGCAAGCCGCGCCGCCAGCGCTCCCCGCGCCGGCAAGCAGCAATTCGCCGCTCCGCAGCAACAGCACCCCGCCGCCATGCCCCAGCAGCCGCCGCCCCGCGCCGACGCTCCCGCCCCGCTCGCCGAGACCGAACCCATTGCGCCCAACGACCCCGCCCCCGCCGCCGCGCCCATCCCCCTGCCGCAGACCGTCTCTCGTGACGCCCTCGCCGGTATGGGCGGAGCCGCCGCGACCGGCGCCGCCGTGGGCCTTGGCGCCGCGGCCGGTATTGCCTCCAACATGGCGAGCACCCGCGCCCCGCAGCGCCCGCTCGCCCAGCTCGTCGACGTCGTGAGCGGCGAGAGCCACAGCATCACTTCCGCGCAGGTGACCATCGGTCGCGAGCGTTCGGTTTCGGACATCGCCCTGCGCGACCCCAACGTGTCGCGCCGTCACGCCCAGCTCACCTTTACCGGTTCGGACTGGTCGATCGAGGACCTCAATTCCACCAACGGCACGCTCGTCAACAACCGTCGCATCACGCGCTGCCCGCTGCGCAACGGCGACCTGCTGACGTTTGGCCTGAGCACCTTTGAATTTAGGGGATAGTCGCTTATGAACATCGATATCGTCCTTTTTGCAGGCCGCATCGTCCTGGTCGCCCTGCTCTACATCTTCCTGTTCGCCGTCATGAAAACCGGCGTGGGACTCGTACGCGGCCAGCGCCGCGACTCCGCTATCTGGACGATCGATGTGGACAAGGGTCCGCGCGGCATCCGTGGCATCCACGTAGACATGCTCGGCCCCGTCATCGTGGGCCGCTCGCCGTCCTCGGACATCTGCATCAACGAACCGTTTGTCTCGGCCTCGCACGCACGCTTTTCGCTGCAGGGCCCGGCACTCATCATCGAAGACCTCAACTCTTTGAACGGCACGCTCGTTAACGGCCGTCAGCTGGTGGAGCCCGCAACGCTGCGCGAGGGTGATGAGGTCCAGATTGGCGACGTGGTCATGAAGGTGAACCGTCGATGATCGACGAGGAGAACAAGTCCGCAACCATGCCCGAGACGCCGACTGCCCCCGCAGCTGCGCCGGCTCATGCCGCTCCGGCGCGCCCTGCGACCGTGGAGCCCGAGGACACCGTGTTCTCCCTGCCTCTTTCGCATGTAACTCAAGAATATCCGGCACTCGTCGATGACGAGGACGCCGGCACCGAGCAGCTCGACGCCCCCATCGGCGCGCACGCTGCCGAGCAGCCCGCGGAACCGGAGCCAACGCCCGCACCGGCTCACTTCGCCGAGCCCGTCGCCGAGGCGATTAACGAGAGCGCTGCCGTGTTTGCAGCCCCCGAGCCTGCCGCGCCGGTATTCCCCGTCGCCCCGGCAAGCGAGGCGGCACCCGCATCTGCAACGCCTGCCGAAGTCGAGCAGCCCGTTGCCGCGCCCGCCGCAGCTCCCGAGCCCTCTGCTCAACCCCAGAGCACGCCCGCGCCGTCGCACTTTGCGACGCCCGAGCCTATAGACGTCAGCCCGCAAGATGACGAGTCGACCGCCCGCGTTTCCGAGGAGCCCGACTCCCCGGACACCGGCGATTCCGAATCAAACGCCGTGACCGACACCGTCTCTCCCGGTGACACCGCCGAAATCGACGTTGCCGCCGTTGAGGCCAAGCTCAAAGACCCCGGCTCGACCATGAGCTTTGAACCCCTGACCGAGGAGCGCATCGAGCCCGACTCGACCTATGATGCCGGCACCACCACGCTACTCATGTGGGGCGCCGGCTCCGCC
>URTW01000091.1 GCA_900550815.1 uncultured Collinsella sp. | reverse complement strand
AGCCCTGCTCGTCTATAAAAACGACGCGGCGCACCAACGCCGCGTCATCAAAACATCCCGTCTTAAGTTGAATATCCATGGCTGCCCTTTCATTCAATGCGAACGTTAGGGACAGATATTAGCGAAAATGAGCTCCGCGCACGCTAAACTTCGCGCGAGCCTTCGCCAGGCAGTCGTAATGACCCACGTTATGGGCATCGCTCGCGATGAAGCTGTACAGGTTCTGATCGAACAGGCGCTGTGCCGGCTTTTTCTCGCGACCAAAGCGACCGCCGGCAATAAAGTCCGCCGAAGCCTGCAGCTTGCAGCCCATATCGACCAGGCGCTCCGCCACGCTTACATCCTTTTGAACCGCACGATAGCGCTCAGGATGAGCGATGATCACCTGGTAGCCACGGCACTGCAAATCGTAAATCGTGTTCTCGTACTCTCTAAACGCATACGCATCGGCATGCGTCGAAAGCTCGAGCAGAAACTCGTTGGTCCCATCGAAATGCAAGTGCTCCGCGGCATCGATACCAAGCTCAACGAGCTTTCGATGGTTGACCTCGAAGCCCATCTGGAGCGGAAAACCGTCAGCGTTATCACGCAGCAGCTCAAAGGCATCCCACATCTTGTCGTAATCAAAATAGGGATCACGGCAGTGAGGAGTGCAAACGATTCTGGTTACACCGGCCCGCTTGGCAGCCTCGAGCATCGCCAAGCTCTCATCGAGATCGGCGGCGCCGTCGTCTACACCCGGCAAGATATGGCAATGAATGTCACGCATAGGTCAGCCTTAATCAACTAAACGTTTGCTCGGTTGGTGAAGATGCCCTTTTTGGAAGTCCCCTGATCGTCGGAGCCCTTCTTCACCTTCTTACCGTCCTTGGTGTAGTAGGAGTAGTAGTACTCGCTGGTCTCGGTCTCGCAGTAGTTCATAACGGTACCGATGAGCTTGACCTTCTCGGACTTCTTAAGCTGACCGATGGCGTTGAGCGCCTCCTCGCGCTTGGTGAAATCCTCACGCACGACAAAAAGCGCACCGTCGGTCAGACTTGCGATCTCGGCAGCATCGATGAAGGTGCCGACCGGGGGAGCATCAAAGATGACGTACTGGAACTTGGCGGACAGTGCCTTTACCAGCTTGGCAAAGCGGTGAGAGACGATGATGTCGGCAGGATTGGGAATATGCGGCTCGGCATCGAGGAAGTAGAAGTTCTTCTGACCCGTCTCGACAATCGCCTGGTCAATAGAAACCTGCTCGGAAAGGACTGCATAGAGTCCGCCGCGGGAGCGGACGCCGAGCATATCGGAAAGGGACCTGCGGCGCATATCGGCCTCGACCAGGAGCACGGACTTGCCGCTCGTGGCGATAGCCTGGGCAAGGTTGATGGAAACCGTAGACTTGCCCTCGTTGGGAATCGAGGACGTGACGGTAATGGTGCGAATGGGGTCGTCCACGCTCGCAAAGCGGATGTTGGCCAGAAGGGTCTTGGCGGCATTCTGTACAACGAGCTTATCGGTGTTCTTTGCCTTAGCCATGCCTATTTACCACCTTTCATAGCCGGAATTCGGCCAACAACGGGAATGCCCAGGAGCTCTTCTGCCTCTTCGGCACCGCGGATGCGGGTGTTGAGCATGTCTGCCAAAACGACATAGGCAACTGCGATAAAGATGCCCGCGAGGAACGCGACAGCAACGTACAGCATACGCTTGGGGCCGCTGGGGACTTCGGGAGTCTTAGCCTCGTCGATAACGTTGATGCTCTGGGCAGCGCCGACGTTCTGAGCGACCGTACTCACCGAGCTGGCCATGGCCTTTGCGACCTTAGCCGTCTCCTTGGCATCGGTGCCGGTAACCGAAAGCGTAATGACACGCGTGGTGGTCTCGGAGGAAACAGACACCTTGTAGTCATCCAGGTCAGCAAGGCCCAGCTCATTGGCAGCACCGCTCTTAACGCTATCGCTATCCAGCAGCGTGGCGATATCGTTGGAAAGCATCTGACTCGCCGAGAGATCGTTGTAGCTCATCTGACCGCTATCGTCGGTCTTGGCGAGAATGTACATGCTCGTCGTCGCGGTATAGGTGTTGTCCATCGCAACGAAGGACACGATGCCCATGGCGATCGCGCAGACCACCGGAAGGGTGATGACCAGCTTAAGGTGCTTCTTCAGCAGCTGGAACAGTTCGAGAAGGGTCATGCAGCTTGCCTTTCATTTCCCCAGTTCGGATTGACAAAACTGTCCGTATGTTATCGCATCTTTTTACCGAGACCAAACTCTATACATAAGAAACAGGCTCTCCTGTAAAAATGTCGGAAGCAATCGTAAAATTGCACAACAACGCCGCACCCGAAAGTCAAATGCGGCGTCTGCATCAATATCTATGTTGTATCGCTATGCGAATGGCTCGTCCTGCCGTATGGGAAACGTCACCGTAATGGTGGTTCCCACGCCCAACTCGCTCGACAGATCGAGCGTGGCGTGATGATACAGGGCCGCATGCTTGACAATTGCAAGCCCCAGACCGGTTCCGCCGCGCGCCTTGGACCTACTCTTGTCCACGCGATAGAACCGCTCAAATACCTTGCCCTGTTCTTCAGGCGCGATACCGATTCCCGTGTCGGCGACCGCAAGGAACGGATGGCCTTCGTCGTTGGTGCCGCACTGCAGCGTAACCGCACCGCCGGGTCGATTGTAGCGGATGGCGTTGCTCGCCAGATTATAGATGAGCTCGTCAATCAAGCGCGACACACCTTCGATGACCACAGGCTTGGTCTCATGACTTATCGTCACATTCGCCTGACGGGCGACCTGTTCAAGACGCTGCTCAACCGCGTAGATGGCACGCGAGAGCTCAATAGGCTCCGTGGACCCAATGGGCACCGCCTCGCCCTCAGTTGCACGCTCGGCCTCGTCCAAGTTAGACAGCGTAAGGATGTCGTTGACAAGCGCTGCCAAGCGGCCCGCCTCACGATAGATGCGACCGCCAAAGTTGCGCAGGTCGCCCTCGCCCTCGACCATGCCGTTTGCGATGAGCTCGGCATAGCCCGAAATCGCCGTAAGCGGCGTCTTGAGCTCATGGGTGATATTCGCCGTGAACTCGCGGCGCATACGGTCGTTGTCCGCCAGCACCGCCATTTGGCGCTTGAGCTCCTGGCGCTGCGACTCAATACGCTCAAGCATGGGGACCATCTCGGCATAGGCGTGCTCATAGCTACGGCGTGGGTGGTCCAAATCCACCTCTTGCAACGGCGCGATGATGGCACGGGACTCGCGGCGCGCCATAAAAAACGAGAGTACCGCACCCGCTGCTGCGATAAGCAGCATCGGCGCCACCATCGACAGCAAAATCGCCGCAACGCCAGGCTGGGCCTGCGCCAAGCGGACAACCTGGCCGTTATCAAGGGCGACGGCGCGATACAGCATAATCTCGTCGAGCGTAGAGCTTGCGCGCTCCGCGGAACCCAAACCACTCTCAAAGGCCTCGATGACCTCGGGGCGATCGCCATGGTTGGGCAGTATGGAAGGCGACGCCTCGTTGTCGTAGGCAACCGATCCATCCTTGTTAATCAGCGTGATTCGCAAGTCCTCGCGATCGAGACTACGCAAGAACGGGATGGGCTCCTGCTGTTCGTCGAGAGCGGCAGCAATGAGCTCGGTTTCCTGCGCCAGATTGGTACTCGTGGCATCCGCCAAGGTGTTTTGCACAAAGAACGCACCCAACACCGTAAACGCCACGATAACCGCCATGGCGCAGACAAAGATCGTCACAAAAACGCGGTGCGACAGCGTATGTTTTCCCTGGGGGGCGAAGACCACGGGTTACTCCTCCGATGCGGTGGCCGCGGTGTCGTCACCTTCGGCACCATCACCGGCAGAAGGCTCGGCCAAGCGGTAGCCCACGCCGCGCACGGTCTCGATGGCGCTGGCATGCTCGCCCAGTTTTTGGCGAAGCGTCTGCACGTGCACGTCAACGGTGCGCGAACCGCCGTCGAAGTCCCAGCCCCACACGCTCTGCAGCAACGACTCGCGGGTAAAGACCACGCCGGGCTTGCGCATGAGGTACTCGAGCAGGTCGAACTCGCGCAGGGTGAGCTTAAGCGGCTCGCCGGCAACGGTCACCTCGCGATGGCTGGGCGAGAGCACGATGTCGCCCACGCTGAGCACATCGCTCGCCTGCTTGACCATGCCGCCGCGACGCAGCAGTGCGCGGCAGCGGCTCGCAAGCTCCATGAGCGAAAACGGCTTAGTCAGGTAATCGTCGGCACCGCCATCGAGCGCCATCACCTTGTCGAGCTCGGTATCCTTGGCGGTAAGCATCATGATGGGCACCGTCGCCGTCAGGCGATCGGCACGCAGTCGACGCATAATCGCCAAGCCATCGGTATCGGGCAGCATGATGTCGAGCAGGACGGCATCGGGTACCCGTCGCGCCACGGCAGCCTTAAACTCACCGTCGCACGAAAAGCCTTCGGCCTCAATCCCCTGCTTGCGCAGTGCATAGACCGTCAAATCCCTGATGTTGTCATCGTCCTCGACGTAATAGATCATGTTGAACCCCTTTGCGGCCGGCATGACCGCATCTTAACCCTAAAGGTACCTTTACTAGATGGTATCAGCCAAAACGTCCCGTCAAATAATCCGCCGTGCGCGGATCGGTCGGATTCTTGAAGAGTTGCGCGGTGGGCGCGTGCTCCACCAGCTCACCCAGCAAAAAGAATGCGACCGAATCGGAGATACGCGCCGCCTGCTGCATATTGTGCGTAACGACCACGAGCGCGCAGGTCTCTTTGAGCTCGCAGGCCAGCTGCTCCACCACCAGCGTCGACACAGGGTCGAGTGCCGAGGTCGGCTCGTCCATCAGCAGAATGTCGGGCTGCACGGCAAGTGCGCGGGCGATGCACAGACGCTGCTGCTGGCCGCCCGAAAGACCCAGACCCGACTCTTTGAGCTTGTCCTTGACCTCATCCCATAGCGCAGCGCGACGAAGGGAATCCTCGACCAGCTCGTCGAGCACGACGCGGTCGCGCACTCCCATGCCGCGAGGACCGTAGGCGACGTTGTCGTAGATGCTCATGGGAAACGGGTTGGGGCGCTGGAACACCATGCCCACGCGCTGGCGCAAGCGGCAGATGTCGTAGTCGCCCAGGATATCTTGACCATCGAGCGCAATCTTGCCCTCGATGCGGCAATCCTTGATGCCGTCGTTCATGCGGTTAAAGCAGCGCAGCAACGTGGACTTTCCGCAGCCCGAAGGCCCGATGAACGAGGTGATCTGCTTGTCGCGGATCTTGATATTCACGTCCTTGAGCGCATGATGGTCGCCATAGAACAGGTCGAGGCCCTCGACATCGATGCGCGTCGGCGAGGCGGCAAGATCCTCTGCCGTGGGGCGAGTCGCATCCCCAACCTCGCGCTCGCGCGCGGCCTCGGCCTGCGCTTTCATGAGTTCTTCAAGCTCCGTGGGCTCCACAGCCGCAGCAGCCGTCATACCGCATACCTCCACATCGATATCAATTCAGCAGTATCGATAGTAGGAATCGCGGCTCATATGCACGTGAGCGCATTGTCAAGTGTTTGTAAGGGCACACTGGCTATGCGGCGGGCAGCTCGATGGTGAATATCGTGTGTTCGGGCGTCGATTCACATGCAACGGTACCGCCGTGCGCGCATACGATCTCCTTGGCGATGGCAAGCCCCAGTCCAGCGCCGCCGCGATTGGTCGCACGCGCCGCATCCAGGCGATAGAACTTCTCAAAGATCACCTTGAGCTTTGCCTCAGGGATGGGATCGCCCTGATTGATAAAGCGCACGCGCACGCCACCGCCGTCCCGGCGTCTGGCCTCGATCGTGATGGTCGAGCCCTCATAGCTATAGGCAACGGCGTTTTTCATGATGTTGTTGAACACGCGAGCCATCTTGTCGCCATCCACGAGCACCGTCAGGTCCTCGCGAATATCAACTTGGGCTTCCTTATGCTGCTCGTTGAGGATGGGATAGAACTCGTCAGCCACCTGAGCCAGCAGCAACCCCAGATCAACATAGCCGCGCGTGAGCACGATATCGTGGAAGTCAAAGCGCGTGATATCGAAGAACTCTTCGATGAGCGCATCGAGCCGGTGCGCTTTGTCGAGAGCCACGCCCGTAAAGTGCGCACGTTGCTCAACCGGCAGCTCAGGAGCCTCTTGCAGCAGCGAAAGATAGCCCACCACACTGGCAAGCGGGGTGCGTAGGTCATGTGCCAAGTACGTGACCAGATCGTCCTTGCGATGCGACTCGTCACGCAGAGCTTGCTGCACCTTGCGCTCACGGTCACGCACGCGGTTAAGGGCGCCCTCGACCTCCAAGAAGTCGCCGTCAATGTTGTCCCAGGTGTCGGGGTGATCGATCAGGCGATCTTGAATACGAGCAGCCAGCACACAATCGGCATGCTGCTCGCCCTGCTCGTAGCCCTGGTAGTACAGGGCGCGGCCACACAAGAACAGCACGCACGCGGCAAGCGCCAGCACAAAGCCAAGCATGTTGAATACAAAGCCGGCATCGAACAGCACCGGCCCTTCGATGCCGCCGAGCGCCATGGCGCCAATCGCCAACGTCATGGCCCACGCGGCGCCGCCAATCACCACGCAGCGGCGCACGATCTCAAATCGATCGATCAGCAAAAAGCCGACAAGCAGCACCGCCAAGATTCCGACGATGTTGTCGATGCCAATCAGCAGCAGGCTCAGCAAAAAGAGCAGCACCGTTGCAAGCGCGCGGTTGTCGACGACCAACCTCACGTATTCAAAGAGCCGCTCGGGCGCCTCGAACGCTTGCCTATCGTCTTTTGTCATATCAAGATCCTCACAAGCAAAAAGCGTTATTCGATGATGTAGCCGACGCCCCAGACGTTTTTGATAAAGCGTGGCTTTTGTGCGTCGTCGCCGATCTTTTCGCGCAAGTGGCGAATATGCACCATCACCGTATTGTTGGAGCCGGGCATAAAGTCCTCGTTCCACACCGCGCGGAACAGGTCCTCCACGGCCACCACGCTGCCGCGATGCTCGACCAGATACAGCAAGATTGAATACTCGGTGGGCGTGAGGCGAACCGGTGAACCGTCCACTGTCACGGAACGAGCATCGCGGTTGATCTCCAAGCCGTCGAGCTGAATGGTCGGCGACTCGGCCGCCTGTGCACGGCTACCGTAGCTGGTGTAGCGGCGAAGCTGAGCGTGCACGCGCGCGATGAGCTCCAGCGGACGGAACGGCTTAACCACGTAATCGTCCGCGCCAAGCGAAAGGCCCTCGATCTTGTCTTGCTGGGCATCGCGCGCCGTCAGCATGATCACGGGATAGGTATGGCTGGAACGGATCGTACGCAGCAGCTCAAATCCATCGATATCGGGCAGCATGACATCCAGCAGCGCCAGATCGAACTCCTGCTCCAAGATTGCCTTGGCAGCATCGGCCCCGCTATAGGCAATCTGGACATCAAAGCCCTCTTTTGTAAGGTAGATACCAACCAAGTCGGCGATGGCCTTCTCGTCATCAACTACCAAAATGCGCTCGTTCATGCGTGCTCCTCTCGCGCTCCATTATGCCCGAGGCGACGCACGCCACACACAACAAGCGTGGGTGATTAAGTCGGCCTTAAGCACCCGTGTGCCCGTTCGGGAGCGGATGTGGGCCACGCACGCACGCGATGATCGCCGAC